>JBJMLW010000489.1:0-10808 GCA_045805105.1 Flavisolibacter sp.
CGCACAGGACATACACCGATATTTTGAATTGGAATGGAAACCACAATTCATTCATGTGCAGGCATGCATGGATCTTCCCCAGCTGCCTGAAAAATTTCTGAATAATTGTCATCACGTTGAAGAATTGGTTAATTATGACTGGCTTCATGAAACATTGCCCGTTGACCAATTCATTTTTGATGGTGTTTTGCCTATAACAATAAAAGATGTAACACAACGTGAAGCAGCTGCCAGGATCAAAGAACTCCTTCAATCGGAAAATGTGATCGAGGACCAGCAAGTCTTTGTACTTTTTCGGGAACAACTCCGTTACCTGCTTTCAGATGAAACTCTTGAAACTTCCATTTCTTCTTTTTACGGACACCAGTCACTTTCAGGAGTAGCTGAACAGGTACTGGATTTTCCGGGAAAAGAATTTCATAAAAACCTGGAGTTGTTTTGCCGAGAACAACTTGGAAATAATGATTATTTCCGGTCTGATATTTCAAGGAATGATATTTTCCATGAAGTTTTTGAAAGAACAGGGAAAAAACATGCAATGATTTCCGGTCTTTTTGAACATGATGATTTATCAGGAGTAATCGGAATTTTTTCGTCAAAGCCTTTTGCGCATGAATTGATTCCAGGACTTCAGGAAATATTGCCACATATCAGTCATGCTGTAGTGAAGAACCATAACATGGTTCAGCAAATGATCGACAGGGTAGTTAAGGATCATTTTACCGCTGTTCATTCCAGCGTTGAATGGAAATTCAAGGAAACAGCAGTCAGGTATCTTCTCCAGGCAAGAGAGGGTATTACTGAAATGTCAAGTATAAGTTTTGATCACGTTTATCCCCTGTATGGTGCTATTGATGTAAGAAATTCTTCCGGAGAAAGAAACCAGTCTGCAGAGAACGATCTCCTTCGCCAGCTACAATCGGCAAAAACAATTCTTGTTAAATCGATTGATTACTATTCGTTTCCGCTTTCAGAAGAATTATTACTGCGAACAGATGAATGGATCAACCTGATCGACAACCGGCTTTTCAGTGCATATGAAAAACAAATTCTGGATTTCCTGACATCGGATATCAATGAAATGCTCAAACACCTGAATGAGCATGTTGATGCATTGAAAGAAGATATTCTTTCCTACCAGACATCACTTGATCCTCATCTGCATGTTCTTAATGTACACCAGCAGGAGTTTGAAGAAAGTATTAGTAGAATCAACCGGCTGATTTTACACCGGCTCGATGGCGACCAGTCAGAAGCACAGGCAGCCTTTCCTCATTATTTTGAAAGATTTGTTAGCGATGGAGTTGAGTGTAACCTTTATACCGGGCAATCAATTTCTTTACAAAAAGAATTCAACCAGCTCCACTTAAAAAATCTTCGTTTGTGGCAGTTACGTACTATGGCTTCCATTGGCCAGGCATTGATGGAGCTTGTTCCACAGTTACCGGTGAAGCTGCAGACAACACAATTGATACTGGTTTACGATCAGCCAATTTCTATAAGCTTCCGTGCTGAAGAAAGAAAGTTTGATGTTACAGGTGTATATGATAGCCGCTATTCAGTAATTAAAAAAAGAATAGACAAATCACATGTGCGCGATACTGGCCAGCGACTTACTCAACCAGACATGATGGCCGTAGTATACCAGGGCGTTCAGGAGGAAAAAGAATATGAAAGTTATTTCCGCTTTCTCAAGAAACAGAATCTATTTGAAGGTGAACCTGAAATGCTTGAACTGGAAGATATGCAGGGTGTAAGTGGATTGAAAGCAATGCGAATGAAAATTTTGAATAATCATGGAAATCCTCCCACGAAAAAAGCTGCAAAAAAAATCATGAAACAGGAATAGTTTCCATCCTGTCTATCCACACTTCATTTGCTTTTAATAAACTTATCAGCTCATCCACTGCTACCTCACTTGGGACGTTTCGTTTTACAATCTCTTTTCCTTTATACAATGTAATTTTTCCTGGACCGCTTCCTACATAACCAAAATCAGCATCGGCCATTTCTCCCGGGCCATTTACAATACAACCCATGATAGCAATTTTCACCCCCTTCAGGTGATGAGTTACTGAACGGATTTTTGCAGTTGTTTCCTGTAAATCAAAAAGCGTTCTTCCACACGAAGGGCAACTGATATATTCTGTTTTTGAAATACGGGTACGTGTTGCCTGAAGAATACTGAATGCTGTATTGTTAATGAATTGTTCAACTGAAGCAGACTGCATGTAAGTTCTTCCCCTGGCATTATTAAGACTTGAATCTTGCTGATGGTAGCTTTCCCGCGTCATTCCAAGACAAATGCCATCTCCCATTCCATCGAGTAACAATGCACCGGTTTCTGTAGCATAATGTATCAGGTGTTCATCGGATGTTTTTTCATTACTGTCAACGATCACAACTACCGGGTTTCTTATGGATTTTTCTTCAAGTTCAATTATCATCCGCCGTACAGCATGCAATGGTAAAGGGTTCACGCTGCTCACACAAATCACCACTGACCTGGCATTTGCCAGTTCATCGGGGAATGATGTACCATTGGCATCGCTGAAACAATCTACCATAACAAAATTCATTTCATTGCTTTTAACAGCTGCATTGATGAATTCCGATGATTCAAATATGGGAAAGCATTTTATTTTATCTGCTGCTTCCAGCCATGCCTGGTGATTAAGTATTACATTCAGAGTTCCGGGAAGTGCAAAAGAAGGAATATGATTGCCTGTAAAAATATAATCCGCTGCTATATCTGCAATTGTCCATTTGTCTGTTGATGAATCATACGTATAGCCAATACGCTGCAGATCGGAATGTGTAAGTGTGCTTATTTTACTCATATCAGCCACCACAACCGGAACATGATGATCACCAATATTGTTTACAGAGAATGTTGGCCTTCTTTTATATTCAAACGGTGAATACGGTAATTTATTAATTGCTGGTATTCCTGTAGGTTTTTCATTCCTCGCTGAATATCGTTTTACAATATCCCGGCAAACGGGTATTTCCAGTTCAGGATCTTCTGTAAGAGATACACGTATCGTATCACCAATTCCATCTTCCAATAATGTACCTATGCCAATTGCACTTTTGATGCGGCCATCTTCACCATCACCGGCTTCAGTAACGCCAAGGTGAAGCGGGTAGCATTCACCAAATTCATCTTCCATTGATTTAACAAGAAGCCTGTATGCCTGCACCATTACCTGCGGATTGCTGCTTTTCATGCTCAGCACAATGTTATGGTAGCTTTCTGAACGTGCAATGCGAAGGAACTCCATCGCACTTTCAACCATGCCCATAGGTGTATCTCCGTAACGGCTCATGATACGATCGCTGAGCGAACCATGATTAGTTCCTATACGCATGGCTGTACCGTATTCCCTGCAAATGGAAACAAGGGGTGTAAAACGGTCGCGGATCCTTTCTATTTCTTCTGCGTAATCAGCATCAGAATATTCAATGAGTTCAAATTTCTTTTTATCGACATAGTTGCCCGGGTTCACACGAACTTTTTCAACAATCCTCGCTGCAATTTCAGCAGCATTCGGTGTAAAGTGTATATCAGCAACGAGAGGTGTGAAATATCCCCTTTTATGCAATTCATTTTTAATGGCAAGAAGATTTTCAGCTTCTTTTTTTGACGGAGCGGTTATTCGAACGAGTTCGGCACCTGCTTCAATACAGCGAATAGTTTGTTCCACTGTTGCAATCGTGTCCATGGTATCAGTTGTAGTCATCGTCTGCACTCTCACAGGGTTGTAATTTCCCAGTACAAGGTTGCCGATTTTTACCTCACGTGTACGAAGGCGTCTGAATTCCGTTAAACTTTCCGTATAAAGCTGCATGCTCATAATGCTATCTGCAAAAGTGGCAATGTTTGGGTGAATGGCAAAGGAAGATACGTTAAGATTATGCCGGGTGCGTTGTGGTTTGCCGGGTACTGGGTACTGAACTACTAAGATTCAGTGACACAAGGTTCATGGAGCTTTCAATTCGAAATTCGATATTCGATATTCGTTATTCATTATCCCTCACCAGTCCTGCTGCTGACCAGGCCCCTGCTGTTTGTTTTTGTCCTGTTTGCGTTGCTGGAGTTCTTTTTCTTTCTGCTGGAGTAATTTCAATTTCTGTTCTGCTTCTTTCTGGCTCATCTTGGGATCTGATTTTTTCTGAGAGCTATTATTCTGTTGCTGCTTTGATTTCAGTTCAAGCAAGGCCTTCTGAAGATTTTCACGCGCATCATTATCAGTTGGATTAATACGCAGTGCATTCTTGTATGATTCAATACTTGCTTCAAGGTTTTTCAATTTTGTGTTTGCAACACCCTGGTTGTAGTATGCAGCTTCTTTTACTTTTGGGTCTTTTGTTTTTCCCACCAGCTGCTCCAGCAATACAGCTGCTTCGTCGTATTTTTTTTGTTTCTGTAAAGCATTGGCCAGGTTGTACAATGCAATCTGATGATCAGGAGATGTTTCAAGAACTTTCCTGTACTGTGCTTCTGCAAGTTCATATTGTTCCTGCCTGTAATATTCGTTTCCCTTTGCCAGGATCGCTTCCTGTGCAGTAACAGAAGTGTACAGAAAGATTGCGGTAACAACCAACATCGTTTTCATACGTGAACTTTTTTGCGGTCCGGAATAAATATTTCAGCAACAAGTAACAGAAGCATGGGAATTGCAAGCCAGTAATAAAACGATTCATAGTTGAACAATGATGTATCACCCAGAGCTTTTTTATCTATCTGGCTGTACTGGGTCATCAGTGCCTGAACGGCTTCATCGGATCCCTGGAGATGAACATAAACTCCATGTGTTTTGTCCGCTATATCCTTTAATACCTGTTCGTTCAATTTTGAAATGACAACCTGGCCATCCTTGTCTTTTTTTGATCTGCCGGCTGAATCTTCAATCATGGCGCCTGTAGTTGAACCGATACCGATTGTATTCACCATAATTCCCTGGCTTGAGATATCTTTTATGGTTTCCTCAACGTCTTCATCGTGTGTCTCTCCATCGGTAATGAGAATAATGGATTTAAAACGGTCACTCTGGTCAGGGAAAACAAGTGCTCCCTTTTTCAATGCATCGCTGATGTTTGTACCCTGGCCTGTTGGAGAAATGCTTGCCGGATCTGCAATTGAAACCAGCATTTTCGCAGATGCGTGGTCAAATGTGAGAGGGAAGCGCACATATCCGTAACCTGCAAAAAGCACGAGTGCCACGCGGTCATTTTCCAGGTTATCAATAAGTTTTGAAACCATCTGTTTGGCACGTTCCAGCCTGCTGGGTTCAATGTCCGCAGCCAGCATGCTATTACTGATATCCAATGCAATGGCAATATCAATTCCCTTCCTTGCTTCACCACTTGTTTCATCCGGTACCCTCGGATTGGCAAGTGCAATACAGCCAAACGCAAATGCAAACAGCAGAATAACTGTTTTGATGATTAATTTTTTATTTGAATGGGAAGCGGAGAGATTATAAATGAGGGCGGGTTCACCAATCTTCCGGATTTTTTTCTTCTTCCACAACTGGTAAAAAATAAAAAAAATTAAAAATACCGGAACAAGCAGAAGCAACCAGAATGCCTGAGGATATTGAAAGGTAAAGTTCATTGCGGATCAGAGGCAAAGATGGTGCTAAGTTAGGGATGGAAACGGAATTGAGACGGGACCTACCATCCAGGCATCAGTTAGGGATTGGGAATTAGGAATTCGGCACGCGTTTTTTTAATTCATTCAATATTCAAGGTTAATCCATTTCTTAAGAAAAATTTTGATAATCAAAAGCGCCGTATTCCGAATTCCTTGTTCAACACCTCACTTCACTCCCTTCATAAACCCCTTCTCCCCCAGAATATCCTTTAGCATTTTTAAAAGAACATTTGGGATGTCCGTGTTTTTGTCTGACGATTCTATATTGAGTACAAAAAAATAGGGATGGTGGTTTTCTTCAATGTAACCCATGACCCACCCCAGTTGCGTTCCGTTTTCCCTGGTGCCTGTACCCGTAATATAGCTCAGTTTATATTCCGGTTTGTCTTCAACCAACATAGCTTTTTTAACCAGTTCATGATTGAAGCGGTAAAATGGAAGCTGGTTAAAATATAATTTTTTTACAAGGCCGAGTTGCTCATCAGGTGTAATTTTTAATGTATTATTCAACCAGAAGCTGTCGATTGGACCCGTAATTTTTTTTGTTCCATAAGAAATGGAATCGAGCCAGAATTGCATGGTATCACGACCAATCCTACGGGCTATTTCCTGGAAATAAGGAACTGAAGAAACATGGAATGCCTGGTACATCGACAGATTCCTGTTCCATTCAGCTTGCGAACGTACAACACCATCCCATTTAATTATCATGCTGTCTCCGGATATCACACCGGTTTGAAGTCCAATCAGCGAATTCACAATTATGAAGGTAGAAGCAGGAAGGAAAGCACTGTCGCGATAACGTTCCAGGTTATAAATAGTAAACTCGCCCGTTCCATTGTTCATCAGGGCAAAACATCCATTTACATGATGCTCATCAAAATATTTCTTCAGTGAATTATCAATGTTAACGTTATCTGGTGAACAGGAAAGCAAGCAAATGCAAATCAAAAAATATAGACGGGCCTGCAACATGCATTGAAAATTTTGGCAAAGATAGAGGGAAGCGTTAAGCTATAAGCTGCAAGATTCTACAAAAAACATGTCTATTTCATCCTGGTTAAATATTCAATGAACAATGTTCAATTATCAATATTCAAATGGTGCTTCGTAGCTCACTGAGAATACAATCCCTCATTGAACATTGAAAATTGTTTATTGAATATTATTCAGAAAAACCAAATGCGTGTATCCATATCATCCTGCCGGCACGCAAGTCGGTGTAATCATGTTCTCATCCGTGATAAAAAAAATGACTGGTATACACCAGTCATAGGTCAGCCGGGAGGGAACGGATCAAAATATATCAGAGATAAATTCCGTTTTTCAGGCGATAATGCTTTGTACCCTGGCAATCTTTTTTTACTGAAGCACAGGATGTAGCCGTTACAGTTAAAATTGATAAAGCGCAGAAAAGAAAAAAAATCCGTTTCATATGTACGTTTAAAAATGAACAATGGAGTTGTTCAGGGTTATTGGGAAACGGTAATCAGAGGAAGGGAAGCTATGAGATATGAGCTTCGAGCAGATTTTCTTTAACAGGGAAATTTCATAATACAGAAAACTATATCAGTGAAATCTTATGCATCTGTGAAATCTGTGAAATCAGTGATTAAAAATAATAGGCCAAAGGAAAAAGTACAATAGTAAAATTACCTGAGCACCTGCAAATTTTTTCCAATGGTTGTAAATGCAGTGATGGCCCGGTCGAGATGTTCTGTTTCATGAGCAGCACTGATCTGGACCCTGATCCGCGCCTGGCCCTTTGGAACAACCGGATAAAAAAATCCGATTACATAAATTCCTTCTTTCAACAATGCATCCGCAAATTTTGCTGCCAGAACTGAATCATACAACATGATAGGTACAATAGGGTGTTCGCCTGGCCTTATATCAAAACCAGCTTCGGTCATTTTTTTCCTGAAATACTTTGTATTTTTTTCCAATTTGTCCCTCAGTGCTGTGCTTTCACTCAGCAGGTCGAGTACTGCAATGCTTGCACCGGTTATGGATGGAGCCAGTGTATTTGAAAATAAATAAGGACGGCTTCTCTGGCGCAGAATATCAATGATTTCCTTCCTGCCACTTGTAAAACCCCCGCTTGCTCCGCCAAGGGCTTTTCCGAGTGTGCCGGTGATGATATCAATTCGTCCCATCACCCCGCGGAATTCATGCGTTCCCCTCCCTGTTTTTCCCATAAAACCTGATGCATGACTTTCATCTACCATCACAATGGCATCATATTTATCGGCAAGGTCACAGATTTTGTCCAGTTGTGCAATCGTACCATCCATACTAAAAACCCCATCTGTAACAATGATACGGCTACGAAGAGTAGCAGCTTCTTTAAGTTTTGCTTCAAGGTCTTCCATATTATTATGTTCGTACCTGAAACGTTGTGCCTTGCAAAGCCGGACGCCATCAATAATTGACGCATGATTCAGCGCGTCGCTGATAATTCCGTCCTGTTCATTGAAAAGCGGTTCGAATACGCCACCATTTGCATCGAAAGCTGCTACGTAAAGTATGGTATCCTCCATACCTAAAAAGGATGCGAGCTTTGATTCAAGTTCTTTATGAATATCCTGCGTACCGCAGATAAACCGAACGGAACTCATTCCATATCCATGGGAGTCGATATACTGGTGTGCGGCCTTGATGGTTTTAGGATGAGAAGAAAGCCCCAGGTAATTATTAGCACAGAAATTCAGCACTTTTTTTCCATTGACGATGATTTCCGCTCCCTGGGGTGATGATATTACCCTTTCCGTTTTGTATAATCCTGAAGTTTTGATTTCATCTATCTCGGTCTTAATGCGCTCCACAAATTTCTGGTTCATATTACGGGTTTCAGGCGCAAATATAATGCTGGGTGGTGGTTACCGGGTGCTGGTTAATTCAAAGCAGGACATGTAACATAATCGACATTCCCATCGTCAAACATAAAACCAACGCCATGAAAAGGTTCTTCTACAAATGGTTCATTGCAGCCCTCATTGTGGTTCTGAGCCTTTCAGCTTTTTCGTTTATGGCTTATAAAAAGACGAGAATGATGGTTATTCAGGGAAAGGCTTCAACCTGCACCAGCAGGGAAGACAGGGGCGTAATGCCGTGGGGAAACATCCAGTTTCCGGCAATTTCGCTGCGTTGATAATATTTTATTCCTTTGCTGTAACATTCCGGCTCCCCGTCCGTTGTACGGTAGCATCAAGCTGTAGTTGAACTGTTTATGACTGAAAAAGAATACAATGACTGTGTTACGCTGTATGCAGATAATGTATACCGGTTCATAGTAAAGAATCTAAGACACGAAGAAGACGCACGTGACGTGGTTCAGACCGCTTTTGAAAAATTGTGGCGTAACCGCGAAGAAGTAGATGGATTAAAAAGCAAATCATACCTCTTCACTGTAGCCTATAACCAGATGATAGATCACATAAGAAAGGTGAAAAGGGTACAACTAAAGGAAGACTTTAATGAAAACAGCCGTGTTTCGAACAGGCAGGCACATAACTTAAAGACTGTTTTACAAGAAGCACTGGCCCGTTTAAGTGAGACACAACGTTCACTGGTAATGCTGAAAGATTATGAAGGCTATAATTATGAAGAGATCGGGAAGATCATGAACCTGAGTGAAAGCCAGGTAAAAGTTTACCTGCATCGTGCACGCCTTCAATTAAAAGAGTACCTCGTAAAAATTGAAAATGTCATTTAATCAAAACCATATGATCCATACCGGCAATTACGAATCATTTTTTCTCCTGTATATCGACCAGGAGCTAAATGATGCGCAGATGAAAATGGTGGATGAATTTCTTGCATCCCACCCGGAACTGCAACAGGAATTTGACCTGCTGGTGAGTACCAGGTTGCCAATGGAACATTTTAGTTTCGATAAGGAATCGCTGATGGCTGAAAACATGCATCCAGGATCCGTTGCAGAAGACCTTTTACTTTACCTGGATGATGAATTGCCGTCTGATAAGAAAAATATTATTGAATTCGAACTGGCATCAAACAAAGATTACCAGTTTCAGTTTAAAACACTGAAAGCTGCAAAGCTGAATGCTTCTGAAATCATTGAATATCCCAACAAAAAAGAATTATACCGCAGTACTGAAAGAGTAATTGCTTTCCGCCCCTGGATGCGGGTTGCTGCAGCCATCATAATTATTGCAATTTCCGGTGTGATCTATCTTCAAAAGTCTGATCGTCCTGATATGATTCCTGTTACTGCATCAACAGGAGTGAAAAAGGTTAATGATCAAAATAATGAACGCATTCACGTAACTGAAAAGCAGCCGGAACTTGTAAACATTCAACCTAATGAAATGCTTACAGCAAACACTTCACGGATATCAACAAAAAAAGAAGGAAACAAAAAAGATGCATTCGTTACACAGGAAAAGAACGAAGTGACTCCTCTTGAAATTAGCAATCCACCACTTGCTGATCAAAGCAACCCCTTAACAAGAGTATCAAGTGTAGGTGTTGCAGACCAGGCAAGTGAAATTACCAAATCAGTAGCGGCAACATTCAACCCGGTTTTAAATATAGAAGCTATTAACAAACCAGGTGTAACTTCTTCCCCGGCTGATCGTACAATAAATGACGTAGCAAACAACGACAAAAAAGGATCAGTCAAGGGCTTCCTGCGCAAAGCCACGAGACTGATTGAAAAAAGAACCGGCATAGATCCAACCAATGAAGATGGAGAATTGCTGATCGGTGTTGTTGCGATGAAACTTAATAAATATTTCAAAAACTACAGAATGAAAAAGTTATTACTTGCAATGATTGCATTTGGCGGAGCTCTGTCCTGTTTCGCGCAGGATTCAACCAACACCGAAAAAGTTGATACCATAAAAGTGGGTGGTATGATCATCATCAAGAAAAAAGGAGAGAACGAGAAAAACCACAATGAGGTTATCATATCCAACAGGAATAGATCCAGGCAACCAAACCTTACCACCAATTGGTGTATCGTTGACCTTGGTTTTGCCAATGTGAATGACAAAACCAATTATTCTTCAGCAGAAGCACAGGCATTTGCTCCCGGGTTCACCAGTAAAGACCAGCTGAACTATCGCTCCGGAAAATCAATCAATGTGAACATATGGCTTTTCATGCAGCGGCTGAATGTAATAAA
>JBJMLW010000490.1:0-2983 GCA_045805105.1 Flavisolibacter sp.
ACCTCTGTGTCAGAGTCAATTTCTTCGATTTCTGTTTTCTTACACGATAAGAGGAAAGAAGTTGAAAAAACAAGGAGTAAGGTTGGGATGGCCAGGATCCGAAATCGTGTAAGCATATTAGTATTTGATTGAAATTGCCTGACAAATGGTCGTCGCAAACCGTTGCACCTGCCTTGAAAAAGGAAGCAGTTGTAGCTTCGTTATCCTGACTGTCAATAGACAGGGACGCTTACGATGCCGATGGTGTAAAGTTGACAAACTTGGTGTGGCTGACAAGATAGTGTATGCTTCCAACATGCCAGCTATATTAACCCGGGGCGAGCATAAAATCCGATCGTCCATTTCTTATTGATTATTTTTTTAAACATACTTAATGAAATACTATTCTTACTTGTTATTGATTAACATTTTTATTTTGTTCGCCAACTGTTCCACAACAAAAGAGTCTGCAAACAATTTTGCAAAAGACAGTGATGCCATTATTGCTTCAATGAATCAGTCTGCACTGGACTGGAATGCAGGTAAGCTCGATGCGTTCATGTCGCTCTATGACACAGCATCCACATTCATGATGCCGAACGGACCAGTTGGAATAAGCGGGATGAAAGACAATTATCAAAAAAGTTTTTTCGATGGTAGCACACCAAAACAGAACCTGCGTTATGAAGAACTTGTAGTGCGTCCATTGGGAAACAATTATGCATTGCTTACCGGCAAGTTTATTTTGTATGGAAATGAACTGAAAGAAAGAACCGGTCGTTATTCCCTGGTCTTCGTGAAGCGTAAGGAAGGCTGGAAGATCCTGCATGATCATTCGGGTTAATGAGAGGAGGAACGCTGATTTTTATGATGGATGTGATTTGGACCGATCCTTTTGAAAAGGATGAATGCTTATTATGATGAGACATTAAAATATTTCATCAGCTTTAATCTTAATCGTGAGCGCCATCGGCGTTCTTCTCTTCATTAATTAATTATGAATTCGATCTCTTTTTCGTTCAGTATTCCCGGCTGACGAATCAGGTATTATAAATTGGTACACTTTTTTAAGTATCAATTGTATGAGAGGCCTGGTACTTTGTACACTGCTGGTGACATTAAGTTTGTCCGTAAGTAATACCCAGAGAGCTATCCGGATTTACAATCCTGAAAATAAATTATTCATCATTACTCTTGATGGCTTCCGCTGGGAAGAGCTTTTTAAAGGAGCTGATTCCTCACTCTTATCAGATCCTAATTATAATACTGATACTTCTATTTCAAAAGCCATGTATTGGGACGAAGATGCATCGGTAAGAAGGAAAAGACTCATGCCTTTTTTCTGGAGTGTTATCGACAGGCAGGGAAAATTGTTTGGCAACCGTGCCTTTGGTAACAAGGTGAATGTAGCAAATCCTTATGCGCTTTCTTACCCAGGTTACAGCGAGATATTAACCGGAAGTGTTGACTACAGCATCTGGCGAAATGAAAAAAGGAAAAACCACAATCGAAATATCCTCGAGATCCTAAATAATTCTAAAACCTATTCAGGCAAAGTGGCTGCTTTTACATCGTGGGATATCTTTCCTTACATCCTCGATAAAGATGAAGAAGGCAGCTTTATTCTGAACAGTGGTCTGCAACGTGTTGATGAAAAAGTGCTCACAAGCTCACAGTCGCTTCTTAATAAATTACAGGATCAGTTGATCAGCAAAGAAAGTTCTACACGCTACGATGAACTTACATTCATTGCCTGCAAGGAATATGTTTTAAAAAATAAACCTTCCGTTGTATTTCTCAGTTTTAGTGGAACGGACAATGCCGGCCATGATGGTTCTTATGATCAATATCTGCAACAGGCGAATAATGCTGACAGGATGATCAGTGAATTATGGCGGCTATTGCAGGACATGCCAGAGTATGCAGGTAAAACCAGTTTTCTTATTACAACCGATCATGGAAGGGGTAATGCTAAAACCAATTGGTCCGACCATGGATTATTTGTTAACGGATCTTCTCAGACATGGTATGCGCTACTTGGAAATGCAATAAAACCTCAGGGCGAAGTAAAATTTAAACAACAGAGCTATCAAAAGGATCTGAACGACCTCATCACAAATATTTTATCGGTAAAATAAGCGAACAGTTCCTTGTCTTACGGCATAGTTTTCGTCGCAATTATATAGAGAAAGCAATATCGCTAATAGCAAAAAGCCGGCAGAAAAAGCTTATCTCAATTATTAACTAAAACATCTTGTTATGGCAAACAAATCAAGAGGTCTGGGCGCAAACCAGGATGATAACGAGGGCCGCAACAAAAACGAAACAGGAAATATAGAAAGAACAAAACGTGGTCATGAGCAGGGACAAAATCAAAACATCAATAATTCACAGAGTGATTCTCAACCAGGACTGGGCAGGTCCAGGGGTATGGGTCAAAGCAACGCTGGAAAAATGGGAAACAGCAACAAGCGTTGAAGATGAGTTTAGTACTCTGTGAAAACATTTTTTTCAAAAACAGATTTTATGCGGGACAAGGAACAAAAAAACAGGGAACCAAAAACAAATAAGAAAACATCAAAGAGAGACAGGAAGGAAGAACGGTCTCATGAGTTTGAGACGATGAGCCAGGTGCAAAACAGATATGGTAATGGCAGGGAGCACAATGGTTCTGACGGAACAAGCACACAGGGCAGAGGGAGCAATCATTAGTTCAACTTTAAAAATTTTAATTATGACAGAAAATACTAAAGGACAAAATCGCGGAAATGAAAACCGTGGCGAAAACGAAGAAACTGATCGCATGGGTACGAGTAGTGAAAATACAAGGAGTGGTCAGAACATTTCGAATAGTAAAGATGAAAGGTCTTCCTCTTTGGGAAGAAATGTAAAGCATACCGGCATCTCAACAAAAGATGGGTTAACAGGAAGTGATTATGATGGCCAGGTAACGGATGGAAGATAAAAATTTCGGTACATAGGATGGGCCTCGCTGTCAGCGAGG
>JBJMLW010000491.1:0-10722 GCA_045805105.1 Flavisolibacter sp.
ATGATCTGTCACCATTCAGCCGGTAACAGGATCTTCGGCATCAAGTTCAAAGTTTCTCCTGTTCTGTTTGAAAAAAGAGTCAATTTCTCTGAGTACAGGGAATATATTTTTCCACTCGCTTATCTTATCGACAGGAAGATCATTGAAAAAATCAAGCGCGCACCATCTTTTGAACAGAGAATGCAGATAACATCTGATTATTATGATCAGATAGTTGAAAAACATTCAGGTTCAATGAAACAGGTAGAAATTGTAACCCGCATTCTAAAGGAATGTGCAGAACAAAACCAATTTGATGCGGGTATAGAAGACCTTTCGTTCAGATATGGCATCAGTTCGCGTACCCTTCAGCGGTATTTCGAAGCAACAACCAGTATTACTAGCAAACAGGCATTGCAGATCATGCGAATCAGGAAAGCAATTGAACATTTAACCTCAACACCGGATACTTTTCATTACAGCCAGTATGGTTATTATGATTACAGTCATTTCTACAAACACCTGAAACAATTTATCGGTGGTCATACGATAAACATTGTACAACCGCATTTGAAATTGTTGAAAGGTGGATGAATTATGTTGAATGATGTATGTTGAATGTTGAATGTTGTATGTTGATGTTGTTTGCTAGATGAATGAAATAAAAGTTATTAGGCATTCAACATACAACATTCAAAATTCAACATAATGTATCAGTTCCCTCCCGCTCTCTGTCTTTCTTCTTCCGAACCTGTTGTTCTTCTTCTTGCCTGTTGAACCTTGCTGTTACCAAACCGATAAGTAAAGACAATATTTGCTACACGTGTTTCCCTGTAAGCATGCCAGTTTTCAACATACCGGCCTTCATACCTGATGGTGTTCCTCGGTAAGTTAGTCCAGAAAATATCTGAAACATTCAGTTTAAGTGTTCCCTTTCCTTTTATAATAGTTTTCTGAACACCCGCTGCTACACCCCATTGTGGTTTTGAATTGTTATAACCGTAACGGCGACCTGTATTGTAATTTCCATTCAGTTCGGCAGTCCAGCCTTTTTTGAGTGTGAACGTATTATTGGTTCTGATATTTCCTGCAGGTCCTCCATTGTTTGTTTCAACACCTCCCAGGTTTCCATCTGCGCTGCTGTAAAAAACATTTACATTGTTGACCATATTCCACCATTTGCTGATGCGGAATGGCATCGAAGCAGTAAGCCCGAAATAATCAGATGAAATAAGATTTACTGGTATCTGAACGGTAATATTTGAATCCTGCCCGGGTTTGATCTCAAATGTCGGGATTACATCAAGAATCCTGGACAATACCATATCCTGTGGGTCCTTTGTTTTACTGTATCCCAGAGTAAAGTTCATGTTCTTCACGGTGTAGTTCACTTCATAAGACCAGGTGAGTTGTGGTTTAAGCAAAGGAGCGCCGGTTGAATAAATGGTTGCATCCACCTGGAAAAGAAATGGATTTAGTTGTGAATATCCTGGCCTGTCAATTCTTCTGCTTACTGAAACACCTACGGTCTGGTCTTCTTTCAGTTTGTAATTAAAAAAAGCACTCGGGAACAACTGGAAATAATCGTTGCTGAAATGCCGGTCGCCTTTTACCTGTCGTGTTCTGACATTTGTAAGTTCACCACGCAGTCCTACCTGGAAATCAAATTTTTTATAAGCTTTACTTGCATTGAAATATCCTGCATTATTATATTCTTCGTAAAAGAAACGGTTCGTTTTGGTGCTATCAACAGGCCTCCCTGAAGGAAGAACATTGTAAAATTTAGCATCATTATCGGACGATACATAACTTGTTTTATAACCAAGTTCAATTTTAGCTCCTCTGGTCAGCGGTTGCACATAATCTATTTTCGCCGTTTTTAATTTTAAAATACCATTCTGGTCTCCATCAAGAATATCATCTTCACCTCTTTTTGTTCCATCCAGGTTAAAAAACTGGCTTGAAGTACGCGTAAGAGATCCATTATGAAATTCGCCGAAGTCCACATCTGCAGTTAGTTCTCTGCCGGAACTATCAAACTGGTGTTTGAGGTTGATATTCGCTACCATGTTCCTGAAATCATCATCGTTGGTGGCTACAGACACAAACCTTGAACTCGGATTGTTGTACGCATCATTTTTTATGGTTTCTATATTCGCATCCCTGTCAAATTTGTTAAAGCTTCCGTTTACTACAAATCCAATAATTGTTTTTTTGGAAGGAAAGAAATCAGCCCCGAACCTTACCGTTTGTGAATGGAATGGCATTACAGCATAGTTGTCCTTATCATCTGAACCTGTGAGTACACCATTATCATAAAAATTCCGGTTAATGATAAGGTGATTGAGCAGCTTCCTGTATGCGTAATTGTAGTTGCCAAAGACATTCACTTTTTTATTACGGTAATTAAATGTAATACCACTGCTGGCTTTGGGATAAATGCCCTGCCCGTAACCAGCAGTAAAAGTTCCATTTGCACCAAGTCGCTGGTCTTTTTTCATACGTATGTCAATGATACCCGAATTACCTGCTGCATCATATTTAGCCGATGGATTCGTGATGATGTCAATTCTTTCTATGGCATTGCTGGGAAGTCCGCGCAGGTAGTTCGCAAGATCTGCTCCTGCCATTGCTGTTGGTTTTCCGTCAATCATTATTATTACACCCGCTCTTCCACGCAGACTGATGGCATCATTCTGATCAAGTGTTACACCAGGTGAACGCTCCAGTACTTCAAGTGCGGTACTTCCGGCACTGATGATGCTGTTTTCAACATTTACTACAATGCGGTCATTTAGTTTTTGAATGAAAGGTTTTTTTGCAGTAACGGTCACTCCCTGCATTTCCGTTGTGTTCTTTGAAATGAGCGTCAAAACAGGTAGAGCAATTTCCTTCTGATTTTCAGAAAGCGTGAACTTCGCACTGGTTTGCGTATTCATTGCAACAGTGCTGGCACGGACGAAGTAATCATTGAAAGAAATATTTTCAAATTCGGCCGTTCCCGATTTATCGGTTACGGCAATTTTTACAAGAGAAGAGTCTGTGCTTTTTAATAGCTCAACTGTGGCACCATCTACCGGAACATGGTTATTTTGAACTGTAACTGCAATCTTTCCTTTAGACTGTGCATTGGTGATGATACATATCATGAAAGAAATCATGAACAGGATAAAAATTTTCATTGTGCGTACATTTTATCCAAAAAACAGAAGAAACATTCAGATATCAGTGCTAAAGTGGATGATGGAATTCTATTTAATTATAAAAGGATCAGGTTCTTTTTGTACGAAATCCATCGTGTCTGAAATTTACATTTAACCATGGCGGTGAAAGTCCTTTAGGTTGTCTGCTTTTCAGTTTATTTTTACCAAATGAGTAATTCGAAATTTGATGCTGCATCATTCAATGAACTTGTGAGACACCGGCGTTCTGTTTTTCCAAAACAGTTTGAGGCCGGAAAAAAAATACCCGATGAAATCATCCGGCAGATTCTTGTAAATGCAACCTGGGCACCGAGTCATGGAAACCTGCAGCCCTGGAAATTTATTGTTTATACTGGTGAAGGATTAAAACGTCTTGCGGTATTTCAAAGTGAAACCTATAAAGAAACTTCAGGCGAAAAATTCAAACCGGCGACTTTTGAAAATCTTCAATCCAATCCACTGAAGGCTTCACACGTAATTGCCATATGCATGAAACGTGATCCGAATAAAAAATTTCCCGAAGTAGAAGAAATTGCGGCTACTGCTACAGCAGTTCAAAACATTTACCTTTCGGTAACTGCTTACGGCCTCGGTGGATACTGGACAACCGGTGGAGTTACTTACAATGACAATGCTAAACCTTTTTTTGGTTTGCAAGCAGACGACAGGCTGATGGGATTTTATTACATAGGATATATTGCAATACCATCACCTGACCAGAAAAGACAGCCGGTTGAAGAAAAAGTCGATTGGGTGAGAGGGTAGATGGTACTGGGTTACTGCTTACTTGTTGCTCGCTTGTTCGTGTGGCATTATAGCAGGAAAGTGCGGTGAACTTCTGATACAATTTGCAATCACAAATAGCATCAATTTTTAAATTAATCACTATACGAGATGCACATAGCAAGTAGCAGGCAACGAATGCTACTTGATTCTCTTTATTTCCGCCCCTAAGTCTTTCAGTCGTTTGTCGATGTACTGATATCCTCGGTCGATCTGGTCGATATTCTGGATAATGCTGGTGCCATCGGCACTAAGTGCAGCAATAAGAAGTGCAACGCCCGCGCGGATATCAGGAGAACTCATCTGGATGCCACGTAATTTAAATTTTCTTTCAAGTCCTATAACTGCGGCGCGATGTGGATCACACAGAATGATCCGAGCTCCCATATCAATTAGTTTATCTACAAAGAACAACCTGCTTTCAAACATTTTCTGGTGTACAAGTACTGATCCTTTTGCCTGTGTGGCAACAACAAGAATAATGCTTAAAAGGTCGGGAGTAAATCCTGGCCATGGATGATCATAAATGGTAAGAACACCACCATCAAGATAGGTTTGGATCTCATAAATTTCCTGTTCAGGAATATGAATGTCGTCTCCATGAAAATCCATTCTGATGCCCAGCTGTCTGAATTTTTCTGGAATGATGCCAAGATGTTCATGACCGGCATTTTTAATTGTTATATCACTTTGTGTCATGGCAGCCAGTCCAATAAAAGATCCGATCTCAATCATATCGGGTAAAATATGGTGTTCTGTACCATGCAACTGATCAACCCCCTGGATGGTTAAGAGATTTCCGCCAATGCCACTGATATTCGCACCCATATGATTGAGCATGCGGCAAAGTTGTTGAACATAGGGTTCACATGCTGCATTATAAATTGTGGTTGTGCCTTCAGCCATGATAGCAGCCATGATAACATTGGCTGTTCCTGTTACTGAAGGTTCATCAAGATGAATGTATGTTCCTTTGAGGCCATTGGTTGTAAAATAAAAGAAACCATCTTCCGGAAAATATGTGTATGAAGCTCCAAGCTTTTCAAAACTTAATATATGTGTATCAAGTCGCCGTCTTCCGATCTTGTCGCCGCCGGGTTTTGGAATAAATGCTTTTTTGAAACGGGCAAGCATAGGCCCTGCAAGCATTACTGATCCCCGAAGTCTTCCGCTTTTACTTTTGAAATCGCTGCTTCGCAAATAATTAAGATCAACATCATCGGCCTGGAAAGTACATGTATGCCTGTCGGTTCTGTGTACCTTCACCTTCATTTCCTCCAGCAGTTCAATCAGGTTATTTACATCAAGGATATCCGGAATATTGGTAATGGTTATTTTTTCTGCGGTTAGAAGAACGGCACTAATGATCTGCAGTGCTTCATTCTTTGCTCCCTGTGGTATAATCTCGCCTTTTAATTTTTTTCCGCCTTTTACTTCAAATGATCCCATGATCTATTTTTTTGAACCAAGGTGACAGTGAGGCACAGAACACACACAACATTTCTCTGTGTTACGCCGTGTCGTCTGTGTCACCGTGGTTTGTATTCAAGATTTGCAAATGTCAGGTAAAAAGAAAGGCTGACAGTTTTTGTCAACCTTCGCAAATGATATGAATGACTATTAATACCTTTTTTTGCCGTATTTGTTTCCGCCGCCGCGTTTATCATTACGATTCCCACCGCCACCGCTTCCACCGCGTTGCTGAAACTTTCCTCGTTGTTGTCTTCCTCCACCATATCCCCCTCTTTCACGATCGCGGTCCTGTGAAGGACGATATGCTTTTACATAAGGTGTATTCGTAAATTCGAGTTGCCCTTCCGTGATGTTGGTGAGTTCGCTTTGAATCGCATCATCGTGTACCACATCCTTATGCCAGTTATTGTAAGCAAGTTTCATGTAATAGGCAATGGCGTTGGCAAAACCCTGGCGTTTTTCCGGACTGTCTTCTTTCAGTGCTTTATTGATTACCAGCTCAAGATTTTTACCGAGGTGGGAAAATTTAGGGTAACGCTTCGGATAGGGAAGAGGCTTGGGCTTGGCTTTATAAGTTTCTTTTTGTGGTATTGGATAAGGACTTTCCACATCAAGTTTGAAGTTGCTTATATAAAAGAGGTGATCCCATAGTTTATGGCGGAAGTCTTCAACATTTTTCAGATGTGGATTGAGAAAGCCCATCAATTCAATCAACGCCATAGCATTCCTTTGCCTGCGCTCAGGATCTTCAATAGTGAGCAGGTGCTCAATCATTTTTTGTATATGCCGGCCATACTCGCGCATGGTGAGGTAATTTCTTTTGGTGTTATATTCCATTACGACAAATATAATCACAGATTAATACGGATTACACAGATTTCATAGAAATGAGAAGTTAACAGCCTGAGCTGCCAGCTCTACGATTGAAATATCAGTGATTCAATCTGAAAAATTTTAGAGTAATTGGTAGAGTAGGATAAAAAAAGAAAAGTCGTTATATAAACGACTAATCTGGATATCCGTCCGTGTAATCAGTAATCTGGGTAATCAATCGAGCTGTAATAAGAAAGGGGCCCCGAACCAAGGCCCCTTTTACAAGCCACCATCCTCTTCCACCTAAGAGGTCGTTTAAAATAAGGTTTCGTATTGGGTAAGGGTGAAGCGAAATGATTAAGGGTGAATCAAATACGTTCCTGAATTAATATCACAAACTTGATACCAATAAAAATCCTGCTGAAATCGGCATTTTTCTACACTTTTTCACTCATAATGTTGAATAATTACAACAATATCACTGAATTGAAGAATAAATTGACCAATTCCGGTCCACAAATAGCTTTATCACAGGTAGCAACAGCCGGGCAGTAAACTGTCCTGCAACAAATAATTAAAATAGGATGCCAGAATTTATTAAAAGTCGTCAGTGTTCAGTCTTCAGATGGTCGTTTTAATAATAGTAAGTTATCGCAGCTCCCCGCTCACAGCTTGTATCACCCACACTATCTTTGGCGCTCATGGTGATTGCGGTTAATACAAGGTTTCTTTTGAGGGGGAGATTGGAAGGTTGTGGTTATTTCATCCAGGAAACGTTCCGGATTCTGACACACCGTTATCCGCAACATCAGTTTTTTTTCCTTTTTGACCGCCCCTATAGCCAGGAATTTGTGTTTTCAGAAAATGTAAAGCCAGTGGTTGTATCACCTGCCGCCCGTACGCCTCTTTTGTGGAAAATTTGGTTTGATTTCAGGATACCTTCTCTTCTGAAAAAGATCAGGGCCGATGTGTTTGTTAGTCCGGATGGTTTTTGCTCCCTTCGTTCAACAGTGCCGCAATGCCTTATTGTGCATGACCTGGCGTTTCTTCATCATCCATCGTCTTACAAAAAAAACCATATATGGTACCTGAAAAGGTATATGCCGGATTTTTTGAAGAAAGCATCTGGAATTGCCACAGTTTCAGATTTTTCAAAAAAAGACCTGGTGAAACAGTATCACCTTGATCCATCTGCTATCAAAGTAGTTTACAATGGTGTAAGATCATCATTTGGTTCATTTGATAGGAATCGTGAAATAGTGAAGATCAGGTATACTGAAGGAATGGAATACTTTATTTACATAGGAGCCATTCAACCCCGTAAAAACCTGTTACACCTCCTGAAAGCTTTTTCAGTATTTAAAAAAAGAATGCAAAGCAACATGAAACTAGTATTTGCAGGAAGGATGGCGTGGAAAAATGAAAATTTTGTTTCGCTTCTCAAGTCGTATAAATACAGGCATGATTTAGTTTTTACGGATTATCTTGAAGACAGTGAGCTGGCTGATTTACTCTCGGCTTCCTACGCACTTGTTTATCCCT
The DNA here is from genome assembly GCA_045805105.1 of Flavisolibacter sp. Lineage (GTDB taxonomy): Bacteria > Bacteroidota > Bacteroidia > Chitinophagales > Chitinophagaceae > Flavisolibacter. Next base: position 7,794 of record JBJMLW010000491.1, read on the forward strand.
CTTTATTTGAAGGATTTGGCGTACCTGTTCTGGAAGCGATGAAAAGTGGTGTGCCTGCACTTACTTCTGAAAATTCTTCCATGCAGGAAATCGCAGGTGATGCAGGATTATATTTTGATCCAAATAATTATAACGACATAGCTGAGAAAATGATGATGATTTATAAAGATGAAACCTTACGGATAAGAATGATTGAAGATGGAAAAAGGCGTGCAGAAAATTTTTCATGGGAGCATACAGCAGAACTATTGTGGGAAGTGATTGCAAGGGCAGCATCAACACGAAATCAGTAGTAAGCCGCACTTCTCTTACCTTAGACCTTTAAATTTGAAGATGGGAAAATCTAGTATTGTGATCGATGTGGATCTTGATGAGAACCGCATCCCCCGGCATATAGAATGGCACGCAAGTGACCAGTCATCTGAACATGTACAACAGGCAAAAGCAGTTATGCTTTCACTTTGGGATGGTGCAGATAAATCCGCCCTTCGCATTGACCTCTGGACACAGAAAATGATGGTTGATGAAATGGCTGATTTTTATTACCAGACATTAATGACCATGGCAGACACGTATGAAAGGGCAACTAAACAGACAGCGCTGGTAAATGATATGAGGGCTTTTGCAAAAGAGTTTTACAGAAAGTTTCAGGAGCAGCAGATGAAGGAGAATAAGGCAGGGTGAATAAATAACGAATATCGAATAACGAATAACGAATATCGAATAACGAAGTGGAAGTATGAAAGATGAATATTCAATATATAATGCGATAACAAGTAACAAGTAAACAGAATGAATCTAGAAGAAAAGGTCATGGCTGGAATGAAAGATGCCATGAAATCAAAAAATGAAGCAACATTACGTGGCTTGCGTGCTATTAAGGCAGAAATTATCAAGGCTAAAACCGAACCTAAAGCAGGAGGAGAAATTTCTCCCGAAAAAGAAATCAGCATGCTTCAAAAGATGATGAAACAGCGAAAAGATTCGCTTCAGATCTATAAGGAACAGAACAGAGCTGATCTTGCTCAAAAGGAAGAAGAAGAAATAGCGATAATAGAAAAATTTTTACCAGGCCAGATGTCTGCCGATGAATTGCGTATTGAACTTCAGCAGGTAATTACTGAAACTGGTGCAAGTTCTCCGGCCGACATGGGTAAGGTTATGGGTATAGCTCAGAAAAAACTTGCAGGCAGGGCAGATGGAAAATCCATTTCTGCTGTGGTGAAGGAGCTGCTCGCCAGGTAATGCTGATTGATATTGTTGTTTTGATACTTGCCTTCCTCGCATTGTATAAAGGATTCAGGAAGGGATTTGTACTGGCAATTTTTTCTCTCCTGTCATTTATAATTGGACTTGCAGCAGCGCTCAAGCTATCAGCACTTGTTGCTATATACCTTGGAAAAAATATCAATGTTGCACAGAGATGGCTGCCTTTTCTTGCATTTATACTGGTATTTATTTTTGTAATAATAATCGTACGACTCGGGGCAAAGGCCATTCAGGGTTTATTGGAAATGGCCATGCTTGGATGGCTGAACAGGGTTCTGGGTGTGCTTCTTTACCTGATTCTTTATTTTTTCATATTCAGCATTATACTTTTTTATGCTGTGCAGATGCACCTGATAAAGCAGGCAACTATTGATGCATCTGTAACTTATCCTGTGCTGGCTCCATTTGGTCCCCGGGTTGTAGGATGGCTGTCTGAGATCATACCAGTGTTTGAAAATATGTTCCTTGAACTGAAAAAATTTTTCGGAGATATTTCCTGATAACTATCATCGTTTTTTATTCAGTCTGATCCATATGCGATGTTCTTTATATATGGTATAGTAGTTTTACTTTACAATAATGCTATTCCACTTCATTCATACCGTTGATGATACCTTTGCCGCAAAACGTTTATTTTAGCAAAAATTAACCAGGATCAGCTGATGCAATATTCGATCAAAGAGGAAGGCAAGTTCAGATACATCGAGGAAGGCGAAGGAGAAACGCTGATGTTATTACATGGATTATTCGGAGCCCTGAGTAATTTCAAAGACCTCATTGAACATTTCAGGCATACAAATAAAGTGGTAGTGCCGATGCTGCCCTTATTCGACCTTGATATATTGCATACAACCGTAGGTGGATTGGCAAAATATGTTCATAAATTCATTGAACAAAAAAAATACAATCACATTCATCTTCTTGGTAATTCTCTTGGTGGACATGTTGCCCTTGTTCATGTGTTGAAACATCCTGAAAAAATAAAGTCACTGATTCTTACCGGAAGTTCTGGTCTCTTTGAAAATGGTATGGGTGATACTTATCCCAGGCGCGGGGATTATGAATACATCAAGAAAAAAACGGAGGTTACTTTTTATGATCCGAAAACTGCAACGAAAGAATTAGTTGATGAGGTATTTGAAATCACCAGGAACCGGCTTAAGGTTATCAAAATTATAGCACTTGCAAAAAGTGCCATACGACACAATCTTGGAGAAGAGCTCAACCAGATAACCCAGCCGACACTTCTGATATGGGGTAATAACGATACCATCACACCACCATTCGTGGCAAGAGAATTTCAGCGGTTAATACCAGACAGCGAACTACATTTTATAGATAAATGCGGTCATGCTCCCATGATGGAACAGCCACACGAGTTCAATGTGATTTTGGATAAATTTTTGAAAAAACTGAATGCACCTGCAACAGTTGGATAGCACGGGTTGTCTTTATATTTGAACCGATTCTATGTTAACACGTGACCTCATATCGCATTCTATTCCTTATTTGCACTCCGGCGATAAGGTCCATCGCGCCCTTCAATTGATGAATGATTATCATGTTGCCCACCTTCCTGTTGTAGATGATGAAAATTACTTAGGCATTATCAGTGAAGATCAACTACTCCAAAGTGATGATGACACATTGATCCGGCAGC
>JBJMLW010000492.1:0-4314 GCA_045805105.1 Flavisolibacter sp.
CACGAGAGGTTATGATGAACCCGAACCAAATACTTCTTACGATGCCTACCAGGATTTTGGCCACAACCACTGGAAGAATAGTTTGATCTGGGGAATTGACCTGCATGATATTTCAATCATGGGACCAGGACTTATCTGGGGTAAAGGAATGAGCAGGAGTACCAATCAACCGCCTGGAGGAGGAAATAAGGCAATCGGATTGAAGAATTGCAGGAATGTAACCCTGCAGGATTTTTCAGTTTTACATGGAGGGCATTTTGCGTTACTGGCAACAGGTGTTGACAATCTGAATATTCATAATCTGAAAGTAGATACAGACCGGGATGGTTTTGATATTGATTGCTGTAAAAATGTAAGAATATCAAACTGCACTGTCAATTCACCTTTTGATGACGGCATCTGTTTGAAAAGTTCATTTGGCCTCGGCTATGCAAGGGCAACGGAAAATGTAACCATTACAAATTGCCAGGTAAGTGGATATGATGAAGGAACACTGCTTGATGGAACATTTCAAAGGAACTATAAAAAATACTCCGACAGCACAACAACAGGTAGGATAAAGTTTGGTACAGAATCCAACGGAGGATTTAAAAATATCACCATTACCAATTGTGTGTTTGATTATTCGCGTGGACTTGCATTGGAAACTGTTGATGGTGGCTTGCTGGAAGATGTTACCATCAGCAATATTACGATGCGTGATATTGTAAATGCACCCATTTTTATCAGGTTGGGTTCACGCATGCGTGGTCCGGATTCAATGAAAGTTGGAACATGCAGGCGCATCATACTCGATAATATAATAGCATATAATGTTGATTCACGACATGGGGCCATCATCAGCGGACTGCCCGGTTATGAAATTGAAGACCTGCAGCTTAGTCGTATACGAATCTATTATAAAGGCGGCGGACCGAAAGATTCTATCAACAGGGTTGTTCCGGAATTTGAAAAAGATTATCCCGAGCCGTATCGCTGGAAGATCATGCCTTCGTATGGTTTTTTTATCAGGCATGTAAAGAATTTAAAGATGCAGGACATCCAGGTTCATTATGCTACAGATGATCCGCGACCTGCATTTATACTTGATGATGTTAAAGAGGCAAAGGTGTCAGATATTCAGTCAGATAAAATGAATGGAGCTCCGGCAATGCTGCTTAACAATGTCAGTAACATTCATATCCGCCAGGTTGATCATGTAAAGGACCAGGATATAAAACAATCGGGGAAGAAACAATTCTGATACATGGAACTGAAAAATATTTTCATTGTAGTTTCTTTAATTCTGTCTATTCAGTTAAATGCCCAACCGGTTTCGCTGCCCGCACAACAGGATAGGTGGCGTATCAACGCTGATGGAAGTATTGAGTGGTTGATTGATAACCGGCTCCCTCACAATGACCACATCGAAATGAGCGGTGAAAAGATTTCCATGTGGATACAGTATGGTGTGGATTCATCCGGGCAGCCTTCAATGGACAGAACATTTGTTTTTCCCACATTCCGTTTATTGCCGCAAAGAACAACGTCGCACATGATGTATGATGTGAAGGATGATGAACTGCCACGGTTTATTATTAACGACAGGTTGTTAAAGGCAGGTATATTCAATGCATCAGTTCAATCAGGTCAGCCAGAGAAAGTGAAGGACATTCGTCAGAAAGGCATTATGGAGATCAATAGCGTAATTGGAAAGGATAATGCTTTGAAATTAAAAAGGATTTTATTTCCGTCCGTTGATAAACCCATGGCAATTGAACAATGGATTTTTATCAATGAGGGGAAGCAGCCCGTAAAAATTGAAATGGAATCGATGAACCGCGTCAGTTCACCGGCTGAAACCCGCACCAGTCGTGGTCCTCATCATTTCATCATTTCAACCATCAATAACGGAGAGAAAATTGTGCAGCCGGGTGATTCAGTTTTATTTACCATTGTTTACCAGGCAACACGAGGTAATGATACGGACATCGTGCCCGATGTTGCAGCTGAAAAACGAATGCGAAGTGAAAGAATTGACGAAATACTTTCAAAGCTGCAACTCGAAACACCGGATACAATTCTGAATACCATGTTTTCATTTGCGCGCATCCGTGCAACAGAAAGCATATTCAATACAAAAGGCGGTTACCTGCATAGTCCGGGCGGACTTCGCTATTATGCAGCCATCTGGGCCAATGACCAGGCAGAGTATATCAACCCTTTTTTTGCTTTTCTGGGTGATGACCTCGGAATTAAATCTTCCATGAATGCATACCGGTGGTTTGCAAAATATATGAACCCGGAATACAAACCCATTCCGAGTTCCATCATTGCAGAAGGTGATGGTGTGTGGCAGGGTGCAAAGGACCGTGGCGACATGGCAATGATTGCCTATGGTGCAGGAAGGTTTGCACTGGCATATGGAAATGCAGATTCAGCAAAGGTGTTATGGCCTTTGATTGAATGGTGTTTGGAATACCTGAACCGGAAACTGAATGCTTCCGGAGTGGTTTCATCCAATAGTGATGAACTCGAAGGAAGATTTCCTGCAGGCACTGCCAACCTGAATACAAGCTCACTTTATTACGATGCACTTGTATCTGCGCAGTACCTGGGAAAATTGCTGGGTATATCAAAAGACAGGATTGATACTTACCACAAAAGAGAAATTGAGATAAGAAATAACATTGAAAAATATTTCGGACATACAGTAGAAGGTTTTCACACATACCGGTACTATGAAGGAAATGATACACTGCGTGCATGGATCACGACACCTTTGACTGTTGACATTTTCGACAGGAAGGAAGGAACCATCGCAGCATTATTTTCTCCGCGCTTATGGACAGAGGATGGACTGGCATCACTTGCTGGAAATAAAACATTCTGGGACCGGTCGACTTTATATGGATTGCGTGGCGCGTTTGCTGCGGGAGAAAAGGAAAAAGCACTAACATTTCTTCGCTATTATTCGAGAAGAAGGTTGTTGGGTGAACACGTACCATATGCAGTGGAAGCATATCCTGAAGGCAATCAACGGCACCTTTCAGCGGAAAGTGGTTTGTATTGCAGGATTTTTACAGAAGGTTTGTTTGGCATACGTCCTGTTGGTTTCAATTCATTTAACATCACACCGCGTTTACCGGATGAATGGGATCACATGGCACTGCGAAAGATTCATGCTTTTCAAAATAATTTTGAAATCGAAGTTTCAAGGGCAGCTAAAGGAAAGCTCAATATTAAAATCATCAAAGATGGTAAAAGCAAAAATTATGTGGTGCGGGAAGGGGAGACGAAGAGAATTGAGTTATGATGTTGTTTGGGTTTAGGTATTGAGGCATTGTGGTATGTAGATAGTGAAATTGCAATCGGTTTCTGTTTGCTTTGGCAAATTTCTGAAGACCGACTTGCGTAAAAATGAACTAACGCAATTCCGCTAACGCGAAACGCAAGGGAAACGCCAGGGGCGCAAGAAGACAATTTGTAAATTATGAGGCGAGATCAATAACAGGAGTTATGCACAATAATTTTAAAGAATTTTCAGAAATAAAAAATGAAAAATACATTTCAGTTCTCCGCCTCAGGGCGGACTTGCTCCCTTGCGTATCCTTTGCGTCCCGATGAAATCGGGATGGCGATAGTTCATTTTTACAAGGAAGAATGAAGAATTTTAAATTAAAGAACAAAGATTGAAACATGGTTCACCGCGGTTACCTCATTCAAATGCTGTAAAAATTTTACATTCATTCACAAATCATCACATGCCGATAAACAGAAGAAATTTCTTACGTAATACTTCCTTTACACTTGCAGGAACAGGAATCGCTTCGGTGATGCCAATGGAACTGCTTGCAAAAATCCGGAAAAACATTTCACCTGCTGATCAGATACGTGTCGGCGTAATCGGATGCCGCAACCAGGGATGGAATGACCTGGTATCATTATTAAAAATTCCGGAAGTTACCTGTCATGCTCTTTGTGATATCGACCAGGCAATCCTGGCCGAAAGAAAAGCTGATCTTGAAAAGATCAATATCAAACCTGTTCTGTATTCTGATTACAGGAAATTGCTTGATGATAAAAATATTGATGTTGTAGTCATTGCCACACCGGATCACTGGCATTGCCTCCTAATGACTGATGCCTGTTCCGCAGGAAAAGATATTCTACTTGAAAAACCTGTTTCTAATTCTATTCATGAATCACAGATCATGTTGAAAGCTGCAAATAAAAGCCGCAGCATCATTCAGGTAAACCAATGGCAACGGAGCATGTCTCACTTTAAGAATGCCATCAGCTATGTGCAATCCGGCAAACTGGGCCGGGTTTCAG
>JBJMLW010000493.1:0-2798 GCA_045805105.1 Flavisolibacter sp.
CTTCAATGTCTGTATCCGTTATTGCAGAAGCACCTTTCTTTATTGTGTCGTTCATCAGCTCTGCAATACGACTTTCAATGTCATTGATGATTTCATCACGACCTTCTTCATTATTAAAGTAACGCCTGAGGCTTTCAATATATCGTTGTAAACTTTCATAGGCCGAATCCTCTATGGGTATCACTCTGCCTGATAAGTTTATATTGATGATCTTTTTCATTATTAAAGCTTTGGTTGAAGTTTTAAATGTGGTTTCCTTTTTTATTAGCCAGTGCATTAACACCATTTGACAGTTCCTGCCAGGTCAGCTCCAGCTCCCTGAAAAAAGTTTCACCTTTTTCTGTCAGGGAAAAATATTTTCTCGGAGGCCCTGAATTGCTTTCTACCCAGCGGTAGGTGAGCATATCTGCATTTTTAAGGCGGGTTAGAAGAGGATATAGAGTTCCTTCCAGTATCTGAAGATTCGCCGCCTTCATTTCTTCCACAATGTCACTCGGATAGGCCTCGCCTCTTCTGATGACAGAAAGGATGCAGAATTCCAGGATTCCTTTCCTCATCTGGCTTTGCGTATTCTCAATATTCATAATTGCCCTTTTAGATTTCTTCTTTTAAGAAGTATTAAATAGATCTGAGCAAAGATATGGTGTTATTTGGTACTTGGCAACACATAGTACCAAGTTTTTTAAGGTAATGAACAATGGCGGGAAGTATATAATTAATTAAACTATTGACATGCAGAAACTTAGGCCTGAAAAAAAAATTTCATTACGTTTTTAGAAATGGATAAAAGGAAAAATAATTGTACGAATGGAAATTGAAAATCAACCTGGACGGTTCTGACGCCAACGAATTTAATCAGTTCTGCAGCCTGGAAAATGATTAGCGTTATGATCTCTCACGTTATATCTCTCCTTATATACAATAGTGAGGTGTATATAATGCCATCGGCTGTATCTATGATTTCCATAGCGGAGACTTCAATGAGTCATTGAGACTTGTAATTATTGGCCAGGTTTTACCGTTATTTTTTCAGTCCGATCTCCCTGAGTCTTTCATCAAGGTATTCGCCTGCTGTAGCATCTTCGTATGCCTTTGGATGTTTGTCATCAATGCAACTATCCAGTGAAGCAAGACTCATTTCACCTTTCGGATGAAGAAAAAAAGGAATTGAGTAACGTGAAGTACCCCACAATTCTCGCGGTGGGTTTACAACTCGATGTGTTGTTGAACGCAGTTTATTGTTTGTAAGGCGCTGAAGCATGTCACCTACATTTACAACAATCTGTTCAGGCAGTGAAGTTACCCCAACCCATTCATTCTGTTTTGTAAGGATCTGCAATCCATCAGCAGATGCGCCAACGAGTAAAGTAATGAGGTTAATGTCTTCATGCTGCTCTGCCCTGATGGCTGATTTGGGTTCACTGGTTATTGGCGGGTAATGAATGGCCCTTAGTATTGAATTACCATTATGTACATATTCGTCAAAATAATGTTCATCAAGTCCGAGATACAATGCAATGGCCTGTAGCAATGCCTTTCCGGATTTTTCAAAGCTTCTGTAAGCTTTGAGTAATGTAGGTGTAAATTCAGGAACTTCTTTTACAGTTACGTTATCAGGATATTCAGATTTAATGGGATCATTATCCGTTACTGTTTGTCCGAACTGGAAAAACTCTTTCAAATCAGGTGCATCAAATCCTTTTGCATGTTCCCTTCCAAATGATGTATACCCCCGTTGACCTGCCAGTTCTTTTTTTTCATATTCGAGTTTCTTTTCCCTGTCCATTGCAAAGAATTTCTGTACAAATTTGTACAGATCAGCAATCAGGTCATCAGGTATGCCGTGATTCTTTACGGCAACAAAGCCCACATCTTCGTATGCCTTGCCCAGTTCCTGAACAAATTTTTCCTTATGGCGTTTATCACCACTTAAAAACTCGGAAAGGTCAACTACTGGAATATTCATATGGCAAATTTTGTTGTTTACGTAAACCGGTTCAAATTTACCAAATCAAGTTTTACACCTCCAAATTGAATATGATACGGATCGTTATCTTTTTTCTATTCCTGACAGTTATGGGTTGCAATAATAAATACAATTCATATGTGCCGCTTTATGTAAAGGAACGGGTGGATTCCATTCCGGATTATAGTGATTTGTATTACTGGGCTGCACATCCGTGGAAAAAAGATCCTTCAGATAGTCTTCCATCATCCCTTTTATCGCAACACCGGGATTCGGTCGCCGACGTTTTTTTTATCTATCCCACCACTTATACTGATGCAAGGAAAGGATGGAATGCAAATATCAGCGACCCTTATATCAATGCAAAGACCGATTATTCTTCCATTCTTTACCAGGCATCGGTATTTAACCAGCATGCACGGGTGTTTTCACCCCGTTACCGCCAGGCGCATCTCGATGCATTTTTCTCCGATAATGAATCAACACGTGCTGCATTTGATACAGCCTATAAAGATATTAGAACAGCTTTTGTTTTTTACCTGGAACATTACAATAAGAACCAGCCTCTGATTATAGCAGGTCATAGCCAGGGTGCAAAGCTGGCAGAGAGACTTTTAATGGAGTTTTTTGATGGAAAGCCATTGCAAAACCAATTGGTGGCTGCATATATAATCGGATGGCCAATTCCGCAACATCTGTTTGACAGCATTCCGGTTTGCAATAACCCCCGGCAGACCAGTTGTTTTTGTGGCTGGCGCACATTCCGTAAAGAATATATTCCTCCATATGTTGAAATTGAAACCGACATATCTTATGTCACCAATCCGCTATC
>JBJMLW010000494.1:0-2910 GCA_045805105.1 Flavisolibacter sp.
CACATTTAAAACTTACAGGTATAAAATTAGGATTACTTATAAATTTTAATGAGATGATGTTGAAGAATGGCATAAAACGGGTTGTCAATAATTTTGAGATTTCGTAAAATATTTCTGCGTAGTTAACCGCAAAGAACACAAAGGACGCAAAGGTTAGCAAGGAGGTTTATAAAGATTTTAGAACCAAATAATCAATTATTAACAATTCAATTTAAAAGTTTACTGCAATCTCATTATTTCAGCACATACTTATTTGCAAGGGTCGTAAAATCTGCAACTTGTATTTCAATCCACTGATTATCCTTACCCAAAAGCTCCGCCATAATTGTTGCCACTTCATTGCAAATGCGTATGCTTTCTTTTGCATCCAGCAACAATGCTCTTGTTCTTCTTGAAAGAAAGTCTTCCACTGTTCGTGCCATTTCATTTTGAACTGCCCACTTCAACTGCACTTCATGAATTTTCAGACTTTTGCTTATCCAGGCATTATCCTTACCATTCATATTTTGCCTGATCATCAAAGCATCGCTTCCATAAAAAGAAAAAGGATCGTTCACGTTACCATCCCATTGGTAACCATGAATAGGTAATAATGTTGTTGATGTTTTTCTTGATGGCCACATCAGGTGTTCTTCAACCCTGTTCACCATGTCTTCACCCATTTTCCTGTATGTGGTCCATTTACCACCAACAATGGTAAATAAATTGGATGGAGATACCAGAATTTTATGACTACGAGATATTTCCTTTGTTTTTTGTCTGCCTTCTTTGGGCGCTGCAAGCGGACGAAGGCCGGCAAACACACTTAACACATCACTTCTTTTAGGCTTTAGTTCGAGGTAAGTTGATGCCGTATCAAGAATAAAACTGATTTCTTCCTCCATCGCTTCTGGTTCAAGTGAAGCCTTTTGAACCGGAGTATCAGTTGTACCTAAAACAATTTTATCATACCATGGGATCGCAAAGAGAACCCTTCCATCCCGCGTTTCAGGTATCATTAATGCATGGCTGGAAGGAAAAAATTTTTTATCCAGAACAAGGTGAATGCCCTGGCTTACACAAATAGTTTTCATCATGGCAGGATCATCCAGGCTAAGGATATCATCCACGAAAACTCCTGTAGCATTTACAACTGCCTTTGCCTTTACAACATATTCGTGTTTGGTTTCTTCGTCAACTATAATTGCCCCTTCAATTTTTTCATTCTCATTTTTTTTCAGTGCTGTCAGCTTCATATAATTTATTGCACAGCCCCCATTTTCTATCATTGTCTGAACGAGATTGATCGCCAGCCTTGCATCATCAAACTGACCATCGTGGTACAGCACACCTCCCAACAGGTTTTTTCTTTCAATACCCGGAAGTGCCTGTAATGTTTTTTTGCGTGATATGGAAACTGAAGAACCCAGGGAAAGTCTTCCGGAAATCCAGTCATACAGTTTGAGTCCGAATGTATATTTCAACAGGTTCCAGTTCGTATACATCGGTATAATGAATGTTTGATTTCTTACCAGGTGCGGCGCATTTTTATAAAGCCTGCCTCTTTCTACACTGGCTTCACGAACAAGGCGAACATTTCCCTGGGCGAGATAACGTACCCCACCATGAACAAGTTTTGTGCTCCTGCTGGAAGTTCCTTTAGCAAAATCGGCTTGTTCAACAAGTAAAGTTTTGTAGCCACGTGTAGCAGCATCTATTCCTATTCCTATTCCGGTAGCGCCGCCACCAATGATCAGCAAATCCCATTGATACGCCTCATCCTGGATTTTCAGAAGTTGTTCATCCCTGTTTAGTAGTTTGATTTTTGCCACAGGTTCATTCATCAGTATTCATTCAAACGAAAATAGCAATCCCTTATGAGATATTGCCACAAAGGCACGAAGGCACGAAGGAGCACAAAAAATATGCTGAATTGCCTGGCCATTTATTAAGCTATCATTCATAAAATTCGATTCAGCAATTTCATTACCAATTGTTCTTTTCTCTAAATGATTTTCATTACAAGCTGTTGTAATTGTTATGAAAGATATCCATACAAATATTTTATACATTATTAAGCCCATTTTCCTTTATTCTATCAATATACAACTTTGAAAGATTTTTGGTCAAAACACCAACGCTGCTAATAATAAACCCCGCAATGCGGGGTTTATTTTAATTTGATGTCACGATTGACGTTTCACGATTCACGATTGACGAGTGACGATTCCGGCCCTCTTCTTTCTTTCTTTTCATCATCATGCACGTCATTCCTGAATACAACCACACCATCAAAAACATCAACCAGTACAGGATGCGATTTATCAATGTTGCCGCCCAGGATTTTCTTACTCAGGTTGTTCACGATCTCTTTCTGGATCAGCCGTTTCAATGGGCGTGCACCAAATTGCGGATCAAAACCATTTTCGGCAAGAAAATCGATCAAGTAGTCGGAGAATTGCAGGTCAATTCCATTCTGGTGAACAAGATGTTTCAGGTTTTCCAATTGTATCCTGATGATACCACGTATTTCATTTTTCATCAGTGGCTGGAAAAGAATGATCTCGTCTACCCTGTTCAGGAATTCAGGTCGGATGGTTTCTCTTAACCGCACCATGACATCCTGCTTTGTTCTTTCTACCACCTGTTCTTTATTTTTTTCAGTAACATCAGAAAAGTTTTCCTGTATGATGTCACTTCCCATATTGGATGTCATGATGATAATGGTATTCTTGAAGTTCACCACACGACCCTTATTATCTGTCAGTCGTCCATCATCCAGAACCTGGAGGAGCACGTTCCATACATCAGGGTGTGCTTTTTCAATTTCATCGAGCAACACTACCTGGTAAGGTTTGCGACGAACAGCTTCCGTTAATTGTCCACCTTCATCATATCCTACATATCCCGGAGGCGCACCTACAAGACGTG
>JBJMLW010000495.1:0-8241 GCA_045805105.1 Flavisolibacter sp.
AAATTTAAATCCGGCTGATGGTGAAAAAACCGGTGCCAGTAGTATTGCTGCGCTTCAGAATCCCATGTCCAGTTGGAAGTTTCAAAATCCTGGAAAATGATCCGCACATCTTTATATTGTTTGGGATCATCTGTCCATACGTAATAATCTCTTTCAGGCGAACCCTTCGGCGCTGAACGTGCGCGCTGAAACCAGGGATGCTGGTCAGAAGTATGATTGATGACAAGTTCTGTAATCACTTTCAGTTTTCTCTTATGTGCTTCATCGAGAAATTCCTGGAAGTGCTCCATAGATCCATAACGGGTATTGATACTGTAGTAATCAGCAATATCATATCCATCATCGCGAAGAGGTGAGGGATAAAATGGGAGTACCCATATTGCCGTTACTCCAAGTTCCTGCAGATAATCCAGTTTTTCCATGAGACCCTTGAAATCGCCAATGCCATCTTTGTTACTGTCTCGAAACGCTTTAATGTGTAGTTCGTAAATAATAGCATCCTTATACCAGAGCTGTTGATCTGTCATTCTGTTTTTATCATTCGCCATGCAAAAGATTTAAGAAAACCGTTGTCCGGGACAACAGCGCAAAATTGCATATTATAAAACAAAGTACATTCACGGAGATTCCGGAATCAACAGTTCCCGAATGCAAATTCATGGCCATACTCATTACAGGCATCAAAAAGCTCGTCGGTACACATAATGAAACAAAACCTCTGAAAGGTTCACAGATGACAGAGCTGCCCTGTATTGATAATGCGTACCTGGAAATTGAAAATGGATTGATTGCCGGGTATGGACCAGTGGATGAACTTCAAAAACCCCATTCATTTTATAAAGAAACTATTGATGCGCGTGAAAGGATGATATTTCCATCGTGGTGCGACAGTCATACACACCTGGTTTTTGCAGGAAGCAGGGAATCAGAATTTGTTGGAAAGATCAAAGGTGCTTCGTATGCAGAGATTGCTGCATCCGGAGGTGGAATATTAAATTCTGCGCGTGTACTTAACAATACTTCAGAAAATCAGTTATTCCAGGAATCTTTGAAAAGACTGAAAGAAGTGATGAATATGGGCACAGGTGCAATTGAAATAAAAAGCGGATATGGACTGTCCCTGGAAAGTGAATTAAAAATACTTCGTGTCATCCGCAAGCTGAAACAGTCGGTGTCTATTCCTATAAAAAGTACATTCCTTGGTGCACATGCCATTCCAGCTGAATACAAAGATGACAGGGAAGGATATGTGCAACTTATCATCAATGAAATGCTTCCACAGGTTGCAGGAGAAAAGCTGGCAGATTACATTGATGTGTTTTGTGAAGAAGGCTTTTTCTCGATTGAAGAAACAGAAAAAATCCTTCGTGCAGGAAAACAGTATGGTTTGATTCCGAAGATCCATGCAAACCAGCTTTCGGTTTCAGGTGCTGTGCAGGCAGGAATCAGGTGTAATGCACTTTCAGTGGATCACCTGGAATGTATGGATGATGCGGCCATTACTGATTTATCATCATCTCAAACCATTGGAACGCTCCTTCCTACCGCTGCTTTTTTTCTGAGAATGCCTATGCAGCCTGCACGACGCATGATAGACGCCGGATGTACCATAGCTTTGGCATCGGATTATAATCCAGGTTCTTCTCCTTCGGGAAATATGAATTTTGTAGTATCCATCAGTTGTATACAGATGAAAATGCTGCCAGAAGAAGCGATCAATGCAGCCACTATTAACGGCGCTTTTGCATTGGGCGTTCAGAAGGAAGTAGGTTCTTTTACCATTGGCAAAAAAGCCAACCTCATTATCACTAAACCCATTCCTTCAATAGCCTACCTGCCTTATGCATTTGGAAATAATCTTATTGAGAATGTTATGGTGGCAGGGGAGTGGCTGAAGGAATATCGAATAACGAATGTTGAATAACGAATAACGAATTATATTCGAATCATGCAGACAAACCACCTGAAGATCTATTCACGGCAGGATGTACTTTCTCTGGTGAAACTCAGAAGATACGAAACCAAACTGGGTGAACGTATTCATGTGATATCGGATCCATCAACACTTGAAAAATCTATTCAGGCATTACCTGTACGGTATGTAATTATTGGCGTTCCTGAAGACATCGGCGTGCAGGCAAATTACGGTAAGAGCGGAACCAGTTCAGCATGGCTCAATTTTCTTCAGTATTTTCTGAATATTCAAAGTAATGATTTTTTAACCGGGGAACAGGTTGCAGTGCTCGGGCATTTCGATTTCGGTGACATTCAATACCTGATTGACAGGAATGCAAATGATGAAGAAGAAAAAATAGCTGCCTACAGGCACGCTGTTAATACTGTAGATGATGAGGTGGAAAGTCTGGTGAAAGTTGTTATTGCTTCAAATAAAGTTCCGATTGTTATAGGAGGCGGACATAATAATTCATATCCACTCATCAAAGGAGCTGCAAAGGGTTTACAGAAAGCACACCAGCTACCACTTCCGCAGATCAATTGCATCAATCTCGATGCACATACCGACTATCGGCCAAGCGAAGGAAGACATAGCGGAAATGGTTTCCGGTACGCAGAAGAAGATGGATTCTTACAAAAATATTGCATTGTTGGTGTGCATGAGAACTACCTGCCGCAGAATGTCTGGATGGATATTGTAAACAATCCATTTATCGACTTTATCACTTTTGAGGACATTTTTATTCACGAAAAAAGGTCTTTCCGCCAGGCAGTATCACATGCCATTGAATTTACAGATGATAATTTTACCGGAATAGAACTGGATCTCGACTCGATAGAGAATATTTTAAGCAGTGCCCGAACACCGTCGGGACTATCTTCGATTCATGCACGGCAATACGTGAACCTTTGCGCTGCCCATTCAAGAGTTTGTTACCTGCATATCAGTGAAGGTGCCGCGCGTCTTTCAAATGGAGATGAGGAATTATTAACAGGAAAATTGATAAGCTACCTTGTAACTGATTTTATAAAAATGCACGAAGTTTAATCCTTTATTCAAGGTCCATCAACTTCTCAAAAAGTTCTTCATACTTTTTATTGATTCTGCTGTGCTTCTCAAGAATGTCGCGATAGGCATTTTCTGTTTTCTTGAATTCATCTGTCTTCGTATAGAGTTCCGGATCTGCAAGCTTTGCTTCCAGTTCGGCCTTCTGTGTGTTCACTGCTGCCAGTTCTTTTTCAACCTGTTCAAATTGTTTGCGTGCATTGGCGACTGCATTTTTAGAAGCACTATTTGCTGGTTTTTCAACCTGTTTTGATTTCTGAATCGTAACTGGTGCTGTTTCTTTAACGGTTGCAGGTGAAGCGGTTTTCGCCTGTTGATTTTCTGTTAAGTCATTTGTCCTCGATGCCATCCTTTCCTTCCACTGAACATATTCATCATAACCACCTTTAAATTCTTTGATTTCATGGTTGATGATCTCCCAGATTTTATTCGCCGTTTTAGAAATAAAGTAACGATCATGGCTCACCAGGATAAAACTTCCTTCATAACGGTTCAGCGCATCTATGAGTAATTCGGTTGAATGAATATCAAGGTGATTGGTAGGCTCGTCAAGCAAAAGAAAGTTGGCTTTGGACAGAATTGTTTTGGCCAGTGCAACACGCGCTTTTTCTCCACCACTCAGCACGCGGATCTTTTTATCAGTATCATCGCCGCTAAAAAGAAAGCACCCAAGTAATGTGCGCAGTTCAAGTTCTGTTTTTTTTGAACCTGCTTCTTTCATTTCATCGAGAACAGTATTGGAAAGATTCAGTGCTTCCAGCTGGTGCTGCGCATAAAATGCGGGATCAATATTATGGCCCCATTTACGTTCTCCGGTAAAGTTTTCAGTTCCGGCAATGATCCGCAATAATGTTGATTTACCTTTTCCGTTTGCGCCGATAAGGGCGATCTTGTCACCACGTTCAATTTCAGCGGAAGAATTTTTCAGGATTTGAACATCCTTAAAGTGTTTGCTGATATGCTTTAATTCTACAAGCACTTTGCCTGGTGTTTTATCAATATTGAAATTGATCCTGATATCAGGACGCTCGATCTCAACATCTTCAATACGCTCCAGTTTGTCAAGCCTTTTCTGAACGCTCTGTGCCTGCGCCGCCTTGGAAGCTTTGGCCTTGAAACGTTCAATGAATCTTTCCTGCTGGCGAATAAAGTCCTGTTGGTTTTCAAAAGCACGCTGCTGTATTTCTACACGTTCCTTTTTTTCTTTCTCATAAAAAGAATAGTTGCCGTTGTACACATGCAGTTCACGCTGGTATAATTCTATGATCTTTTTAACCATCCTGTTAAGGAAATATTTATCGTGGCTTACAATCACAACAGCACCTTTGTAATGCTGCAGGTATTTTTCAAGCCATTCGATGGAAGGAAGGTCCAGGTGATTGGTAGGTTCATCAAGCAGGAGAAGGTCTGGTTGCTGAAGGATCATTTTCGCCAGCAGCACGCGCATCCTCCATCCACCACTGAATTCCCGGTAAGGACGCAGCAGGTCAGCATTACCGAATCCAAGACCCTGGAGAACTTCTTCGGTCTGATGCTGCATGGTATACCCACCAGCTTCCTCAAACTGGTGCAGCTTGTCGCTGTAGTCGTGAAGCAGTTGTTCGGTGGAATTTTTATCTATTTCAGCAACCAGCCGGTCAAGTTCTTTTTCAAGGGCTTTAGCCCTGTCAAAAGCATGCATCGCTACTTCCAGGATGGATTCGCCTGTGTCAAAGCTTAGAAGATCCTGGTGGAGGTACCCAATAGATGTATTGCGGCTTCGTTCAACAGTACCCGCAGAAGGCTGGTATTCACCAACGAATAATTTCAGCAGGGTAGATTTACCCGTACCATTATACCCGATCAGGCCAATTCTTTCACCTGGATGAATATGCCACGTAGCATCCTGTACGATGGTTCTGGCCCCAAAATCAAAAGTCACATTCTGCAATCCGGCGAGCATAATAAAGGCTGCAAATATAATCAAGCTAAGATCACTGATTAATCAGGATGACACAGATTTCACAGAAGGTTATCTTATTTCCAAATGTTCCAATAAACATTTAGCCCGAATTGCCGGCCATGATGATTGCGGATTCCAGCTTACAGCTTTCTGCTATTTTTGCCGAAACTTATGAAGATGTGTCGACTGATACTGTTTTCCTTTTTGATTTTTGTTTTTACCCGGTGCAGCGATAATGCTTCCAGGCCGGTCACGTCAAAAGATGAAGCGGTGAAGGCAGTGACAACCAACTCGCCAATGGACGGTGTTATCAAATCATATTCAGATCTAACCGAAGCTTTTGTTAATTGGGATTCGATAAGTGTAAAGAATTACGCTGAAGTATTACGTAAGTCACTGGACAGTGCTGAAGCTGAAAATAAAACTGGCAATAACGAGAAAGAAACTGTAAAGGATATATTCGGACAGGTAAAAAACGCAACATTGCGAATTGCGCAATTTAAAAATATTACACGTCAAAGACAGGAATTTGATTCCTTATCAAGAAAGATTTACCAACTTTTGAAATCGTCATCACAAAATTCACCCCAGGTTTTTTTGCACGTTTGCCCAATGGCATTCAATGATATTGATTCCGGTTATTGGCTGAGTAAAAGCAACAGCATACGTAATCCGTACATGGGGCTTCACCACCCTCGTTATCATAGCGGCATGCTGAACTGTGGAGAAACCCTGGATAGTATCAAACAATTAAGATGAACCGTACCGCGACTTACTTATTTTCAGTTCTGTTTTTTTTGGTTTTTAAATCTGCAAACGGACAGTCTAAATTCACTGTTAATGGTTATGTAAGGGATAGTACAAGTGGTGAATCCGTCATCAGTGCTACCATTGCCATCAACGGTAAATCCATCACCAGTAACTCATATGGTTTTTATTCTGTAACACTTGATGAAGGTGAGTATGATGTTCTGGTTTCGCATGTTGCCTACCTGTCCCAATCATTTCACCTGAGTCTGCACCAGAATATTGAAT
Organism: Flavisolibacter sp.; assembly: GCA_045805105.1. Lineage (GTDB taxonomy): Bacteria > Bacteroidota > Bacteroidia > Chitinophagales > Chitinophagaceae > Flavisolibacter. The sequence continues at coordinate 6,000 of JBJMLW010000495.1, forward strand.
ACAACATCTATCTCATTGCCAGGTCTGCCGCTATGAGTGAAGTAATTGTTTATAGTAAACGTCGTGATGCAAATGTTCGTAATGCACAGATGGGACGTATAGACCTTTCGGTAAACCAGATCAGGAATATTCCTGCATTTCTTGGAGAAGTTGATATTCTGAAAACCATACAGCTGTTACCTGGCGTAAGAAATGCAGGAGAGGGCAATGCAGGATTTTATGTCAGAGGTGGTGGTCCCGATCAGAACCTCATTCTGCTCGATGATGCTGTAGTTTATAATACAGGTCACCTTTTCGGTTTCTTTTCCATTTTTAATTCCGATGCCATAAAAAATGTTTCCCTGATCAAAGGCGGCATGCCGGCTCAATATGGAGGAAGGCTTTCTTCAGTTCTTGATGTGTCAATGAAAGATGGAAACAATAACCGCTTCCAGGGTGAAGGCGGCATTGGACTTATTGCGTCTCGCATATCATTGCAGGGACCCATTTACAAGAACAAGGCATCATTCATTGTGTCTGCGCGAAGAACATATATTGATGCCCTGATAAAACCATTCGTTAAAAAATCAAGCAACGCTTATGGATCCGGATATTATTTCTACGACCTGAATGCAAAGGTCAATTACATTTTCTCGGAAAAAAACCGGCTCTATCTGAGTGGTTATTTCGGCAGAGATGTATTTACATTCAGGAATAAAGAACTTTCATTCAAAGCAGATATTCCATGGGGAAATTCAACAGCTACGCTCAGATGGAATCATGTTTTTAACCGCAAACTTTTTGCCAACACAACCATTGTTTACAATGATTATCACTTCAGCTTCGGTGCAGAACAAAATAATTTCCAGGTAAAATTATCTTCAGGGATTCGCGATGGAAATGCCAAAATAGATTTTGATTTTTATCCTACAGGAAAACATACCATGAAATTCGGAGGTCTGTTTACCTATCACAAATTTATTCCCAATGTAACTTCCGGACGCCAGGATTCCGTTGTTTTCCAACCGGTATCGCAAGGAGAGAAGTATGCACTCGAAAACGCATTGTATGTGCAGGACGATTGGGATGTATCAGAGAGAATCAGGATTAACTATGGTTTGCGCTGGTCGAGCTTTACTCAGATTGGTCCTTATACAAAATACACACGTGACGCCAACCAGAATAAAACGGACAGTACTGTTTATGGAAGCTGGGAAAAGATCAAAAATTATCATGGACTGGAACCCCGTTTCACAATCCGGTACGCCGCTAATTCCACCACTTCCATTAAAGCTTCTGTTACACGTAACCTGCAATTCATTCACCTTGTTTCCAATGCAGGCACTACTTTGCCAACAGACTTATGGGTTCCCAGTACATTTCGTGTAAAACCTCAGATCAGCATTCAGTATGCTGCAGGTGTTTTCAAAAATTTTAAAAACAATTCTTACGAAACATCAGTTGAGGTTTATTACAAGGACATGAGGAACCAGATTGAATATAAAGAAGGGTATACGCCTTCACTGTCAGATCCCGAGGAAGAATTTGTATTTGGTAAAGGTTGGAGTTATGGCGCAGAATTCTTTATTAATAAAGTGCGTGGACGATTAAACGGTTGGATCGGTTATACACTTTCCTGGACCTGGAGAAAATTTCCTGATCTTAATTCCGGACAGAAATATCCAACCAAGTATGACCGGAGACACGACCTTTCAGTTGTCGGAACTTATGAGCTGAATCCAAAATGGAAAGTCGGTGCTGTATTTGTTTACGGTACCGGTAACGCAACTTCATTACCTGAAAGATTTTATGTAATCAATAATGTACTCACCCAGGATTACAGCAGCATTAACCAGTACAGGATGGCTGCGTACCATCGCATGGATCTTTCGGCAACACTTACACCTGTACAGAAGAAGAAAAAGAAACTTACCAGCGCCTGGGTGTTTGCTATTTATAATGTTTACAGCAGGCTGAATCCTTATTTCATTTATTTCGACCAGACAGGTAACCCGATAACCGGTACGCAAAAAATTGAAGCGCGGCAGGTGTCCCTCTTTCCAATACTTCCTTCTGTTACATGGAATTTTAAATTCTAATGCTGCAACCACGGTCGCACAGAGACACAGGGTTATACTTTATATCTCTGTGATACCGTGTCATCGTGGTTAAAAAATCCCTATCTTCTCGCCTTCAAAAACACATCACATGAGAAAAATATTCGTCCTGGTCCTGTTACAGGTCTCTTTTACTTTTTTGTTTG
>JBJMLW010000496.1:0-4329 GCA_045805105.1 Flavisolibacter sp.
GAAATGTGGCTTAACAGGGGCGGGAATTGGGTGGGCAATGCCATGCAGGAAACACCGGAGCATCCCGCAGACCTGGGATACTGGGTAGGTTATATGATCTGCAAAGGATATTATGATCATGCGGCTGATAAAAAACAGGCAGTTGCTGATATGCTGAATATCCAGGATTACAAAAAGTTTTATGAAGCAAGTCACGTGGAGGAAATGCTTGATTAAGGGAGTTGAGATGGGGTATTAGGGATTAGGGAACTTGTGAATTTCTAAACAAACTTAAACTTTAAACACCTGTTATAAAAAAACCCTGCGGGGAGCAGGGCTTTGAGGCGTGCAGTTATTGCGATGTCTTGGTTGTTGTCTTCGATGCCTTGTGCTTTTTGTGTTTAGGCTTTGTAACACTACTGGCTTGCTGGGGCTTTGTTGTTTGTGTTTTTGTCTTTGCTTTTGTGGTGGTTGTGGCTGGTGTTGTTGTTTTTGCAGGCGTAGTTTTATGAACTGCATGAACAGGTTTTGCTGGCTCTTTTGTCTGGGCCGCACTGAATAACGATACCATTCCCACAAGGAAGGCGCTCATAATAATCTTTTTCATAAAATTTATTTTAATAGTTTATGACACAAAGAGACACCACAGAAACTTCTGTTTCCAAGCGTTAACAACGCATTAACCGCAAAAACAGGGAAATTTGACCATTGATCAAAAGTCATGCTCCTAAGATCACGAACCATCCGCCTCGGCATACTCATTAGCACGTGCATTATTTCTGCCATCATTATTTTCCAGCTTATCTGGCTAAAGAAAGTTTATAATTATGAACAAAAAGAATTTACTCATGGAATCGCGCGGGCGGTACGGGGATTTTACGAAGACATAAATGAATCTATTCAGCAAAACAATAACCTGAATGAAATCATCTCCAGTCCGAATGATCACACGTTTTACATAAAAATTGACAGAAAATTTATCAATCCGGATACTGTTGAAGTTTTTATGCAAAGTGAACTTGAGGATGAAGATATTTTTACCGACAGTTATGTTGGACTTTACGACGCTTCATTAAACAAGTATTCCTATGTACGCTATCTACCTTCGCCAACGGCTGCAACGAAAGACCACGTTACCCTGAATAAATCAGGTCTTCCATTTAACCACCTTACACTATATTTTCCTCACAGAAAACAATATATTCTTTCACTGATGAACATCTGGATTATCAGCAGTATCGTTCTTCTTTTTGTACTTCTTTTGTTCAGCACCAGTCTCTACTATTTCTATAGACAAAAGTTTCTGAATGAAACGCAGAAGGATTTTGTCAACAACTTTACTCATGAATTCAAAACACCTGTTGCGGTTATTAACCTTGCTGCGGAAGTACTTTCACAACCTGGCATAAGGGAAAAGCCGGAGAAGATGGCTAAGTATGCCGCGATAGTTCAGTATCAGGGTAAATACCTGCAGGACCAGATAGAAAGGCTTTTAAAACATGCATGGTCGGAAAGACGAGCGCTGTTTTTACATAAGGAAAAAGTTAACATGCATGCCCTCATCAATGAAGCTATTAATAACCTGGATCCGCTGGTGCAGGAAAAAAATGCGAACATTTCCTGTGAACTGGATGCAATGAATCAGCTTTTGTTTGCAGACAGGGGCTATTTGCTTATTGTTCTTACCAATATCCTTGAAAATGCGTTGAAGTATACAACACATCCAAAAATTCTTGTGAGCACAGCCAACAATAACGGAAGTATTTTTGTTTCAATTAAGGACAATGGCAAGGGGATCGAGAAAAAATATCTGACCAAAGTGTTCAGAAAATTTTACAGGGTTCCAAATGGTGAGCAGGTTTCAACAAGGGGATTCGGACTGGGCTTATCATTTGTAAAAAAAATAGTAACTGCGCACAAGGGAAAAATACATGTTGAAAGCATTCCGGGAATCGGAAGCAATTTCGAAATCAACCTGCCAATATTATAAAATGCAGAAAAAGACAACTGTACTTCTTGCAGAAGATGATACGCAACTGGCATTTATCATCAAGGACAATCTTGAAGAAGAAGGATTTCTTGTTATTAATTGTCCTGATGGTACTACCGCCTGGGAGGAATACCAGCGAATTCAACCAAATATCTGTTTGCTTGATGTAAACATGCCAGGAAAGGATGGTTTTTCTCTTGCAAAAAAAATTCGTCAGAAAAGTGATATTGTGCCGATCCTTTTTCTTACTGCGAAGGCAATGGAGGAGGACAAGCTAAAGGGTTTTGAAAATGGTGCTGATGATTACATTACAAAACCTTTCAGCATGAAAGAACTCCTGAGCAGGATGAATGTTTTCATAAGACGCAATAAAATGCTTTTGCACCAGCCTTCGGAAGAATACACAATTGGTAGCCTGAAACTTAAACCAGGAGGCAACAGGCTTACTGTAGGCGGTGAGGAAATCGGACTTACACCAAAAGAAACAGACCTGCTTGAATTTTTTTGTGCCCACCCCAATACAATTTTAAAAAGAGAAGAAATTCTTCTGCATGTTTGGGGCAAGAATGACCATTTTCTGGGCCGCAGTATGGATGTATTTATCACGCGTCTTCGCAAACTGCTGAAAGATCAGCCTGTAACAATAGAAACAATACACCAGCTGGGGTACAGGTTAAATGTTTAAGGTTTAATGTTAACCGGTAATTCATGTTCACTTTACATTCATAATTACATATTCCGATTCGTCTGCTTCCGTTACTTTATAATGCATGGCACCCTGAACAGGTTTTATCGGTCGACCCTTGTGAAGTGCCCATAGTTTTGTAAATGATGCTCCGTAATATAGTATCAGGGCTGAATAAAATACAAAAAGCAATAAAAGAACAATCGAAGCAGAGGTACCGTACAGCGTATTGATGTTGCTATATGTAAGTAGCCAGTGAACAATCAGTTTTCCTACTGAAAAGAGTATTGCAGTGAAAAAAGCACCTGAAAAAGCAATATCCCAGTCGGGCCTCCCATCAGGAAGGTATCTGAAAACAATAGCAAACCACAACGTCACTACAAGAATTGAAATAAAATAACTCAACACTGAGTTGAGGTAAACGGAAAGCAAAGGAGAAAGTTCAAAAACATAATGGCCAATCAGCGCCTGAACACCTTCCGCAAAAATACCTACAACAAACAGGATGGCAGCTACAATAATGATCGCCACTGATTTTAAACGGGCACCAACACCTTTATAAATTCCTCTTTTCCTGATAATACGCATCTTCCATACCTGGTTGAGCGAATTACGTATCACTTTGAATAATGTTGTTGCTACAAAAACAAGGAAAAGAAAACCAAGGCCTGTAATCCACCAGTTCTGCGCCATTTCTCTCAATGCCTGTAAAACATCAACTACCTGCTGTACGGATTGTGTTCCGATAATGTTTTCAAGGTGTGTAAACAATTCATTTCTGATTCTTTGGGGATCAAAGAGCAGCTTAAGAACCTGGATAAGGATTACAAGTATAGGCGGCAACGCAAAAGTTGTAAAAAATGCAGTGGCACCAGCCATGCGCAACGGATCATTCTTCAGCAATTCATACATCGAGTCGCGTATGATTTCGCTCAAGATAACAGACTGGTGTCGTAGCTTTCGCAGCATTGGGCGTAAGATAACTGTGAAATGTGAAAAGTGAAAGGAGCGTGAACGTCAATCGTCAATCGTCAATCGTCAATCGTGAATGTATGGTTGGTTCTACAGGGCTTTATTTCAACGAAGGAGGAATGTGTGTGATATATATGAGCCCTTGAATAGCTGGATAAACTTTAGTTTACCGGATGCAATTGTAATGTTTACCTCAGATCCCTGTTTCATAAGGATGACAACCCATTCACGATTGACGATTGACGTTCAAGATTCACGGCTTTCCGCCTTTTCTTCCATTTCTTTTTTCTTCTGCATTGTCCTGAAGATCCTGTCCCACCGTTTTTGCCAAACAAGGCCTACATGTTCAGTAGGCACTTCATCACCGAGAAGTTTTCCCCAAGGCTGCAAACCTTCCACCCTGTCGAAGATGATCTTCAGCACACCAATAAATGGAATAGAAAGAAACATTCCCGGGATTCCCCATAGCATACCGCCCAATAAAACAACGATAATTGAGATCAATGCATTGATCTGGACCTTGCTTGATACAATCCGGGGTACAAGAATATTATTGTCAATAAACTGGATTACAAGGTAAGCACCAATAACAAGCAACTGCCCTGTATAACCTTCGCGTGTAATGGTAACCATCAGAACCGGGAGTGCAATAGCAATCAGGCCTCCGATATAAGGCAGAATATTAAGGATCCCTCCGATTACA
>JBJMLW010000497.1:0-6394 GCA_045805105.1 Flavisolibacter sp.
TCTACTTGCTGGAATTTTGTGCAAAAAATTTTTTACGTTTTTTCAGTTAGAATAAATCCATATATCAAATATTCTAAACGGCAAACGGTTTGATTTAACATGCACAGCCACAAAACTACGCAGGTGTTTTTCGTAATAATACGAAAACGCTCGAAGGTGGTAGTACCCTATTTTGTTCAGGCACTTAGAAATAAAAATTAAGGAATATATATTTACACTTAGCGCAACAGTTAGTAGGCGCTATAGTCGAAAGACTACGCCGTATCCAAAAAAAAAGAACTTATGAAATGGAATGCCGTACCTGGTATTGCTTGCCTATTATCGTTTATGCTGCCGGTGGCTGTCATCATCTATAATCGCTATTATACACACCGCAGTTTGGCTGCACTACTGACCTACTATATTTTTTCTGCCATCAATATCATTATGGTAATGGACCTGCTTTCTTTGCCAGCTTCATTCAGAAACAATTTTATTTTAACGAGTGTGTACCTCGCAGTACCTATAGTACTTAGCAGTTTGCTTTTTTTCTGTCCTAATAAACCGAAACAACGAATTGTAAATTTTCTGATCCTTTCATTCATCTCATATGAAATATTAATTACAGCATTTTATGGTTTTAATACAGTAACAGCAGGTTACATACTCGGGCCTGGTTTGCTTTTGATACTTGGACATAGTGCAATTTTATTTGCAAGACAAGTGAAATTTACCATCATGCATGGCAAGAACCAGGGAAGAACACTGATGCTTTCATCTATGCTTTTTGCTTATGCCTGTTATATATTGATCTATTATTTCTATTTTATTCAAAAGACCCCTGATACGGCCGATACAGTTTTACTCTATTTTATTTCTTCCTTTATTACAGCAATTATCATGGCCTGGGGCCTTCACCTGATGCGCAAACGGATGAGAGAATTGCGTTCGCTCAGGATTACACGGAAAGAACTGGCTTTGTTTTTCAGCAATTAAAGAATTCAAAATTGCCAGTTCAAAACAGACTCCGTTGTTCAAGGATTCTTTTTGAACTTTGAACTGTTTTTTTTACTCTATCGTAAATCTCCGATTGTATAATTCGTTTCCGCACTATATCTTCATCCTTCCAACCCGTTGAAAATTCCCACAATTATTTCCTCTTTTCGTCGCAACTGATCCACCCATCCACGAAATAGCCGGTTTATCCATTTCCAGGCCAGTACTTTTTAAACCGACTATATGAACTCTAAATTGATCGTATCTGCTCTCTTATCACTGATCGCTGTACAAATCAGTCAAATAGAGCCACCCGCTGCCGCACAATCACCTGTAACTAATGAAGCCTCTGTTAAACAATCTGCAACTGAATCAAACTTTGCATTTTCCAGAGATAAAAACAGCAGCGTGTCGATGGATATCAAGCTCACCCGGAATGCATCAGGTAATAATGAGTTGAGCTGGACGATTTCACAGACCACAAAAACTGAAAGCTTTCTCATTCAACGTTCTGAAAATGGAAAGGAATTCCGACTGATCGGACGCAGAACCCCACAGGAAAATAAGTATGTCTATTCCTTTGAAGATGCAGGTTTTAAAAATGATGCGTATTACAGGCTGATAGAAATAGATGTTGATGGAAAGGTCAGCTATTCCAATTCTGTCAAAAATCAGTAACAATAATTTAAGTAGCCATAACAAGCAGATCACTTAATAGTGAAGCTGTCGAATACTTTTCACAGAAGTTTACACACAGAAGTTTCAACACAGAAGAGAAAGGATTTTATCCATCGGAAGGAAGAGAGTTTCATAGTGTACGGATGAAGAAAAAAGCCTCCTGCCCTTCGGGGCGTGGAGGCTTTTGAAATTTACAAAAAAGAACAAGCCTGCCTGCCGGAATGTTCAATTCTCAATGTTTAAATGAACGACCATGTGCTAATTGAAAATTGAATTATTGAGTATTGATTATTGGCTGATTCACACTTTATTATTACTTATCGAAGCTTTCCAATAAAAAAAGTGTCTCAGAGCGAGACACTTCAATATTCTTCATTCTATTTCGAAATTCGATGTTCGATATTCAATATTCTTACAGGTCGTATCCTTGCTTATCAATCATCTGATCTGCAATTCTTCTTCTAGCTTCTTTGCTATTAAAAGGTTGCGCTTTTGTAAACCTTTTTAATCCCATAAGGATCATTCTCTGTTCATCACCTTCAGCAAATGCATTGATTGCATCCTTTCCGTTTTTATGAATACGATCCGCAGCATCATACAAAAAACAACCGAGGATGTCTTTATAAACCTGTACATCGCCACCCTTTGCAGAAAGTTTCATTACGCGTAACAAAAGGCTTTCCGCGATATAAGTGTCGATGGCCATATCTGCGATACTCATAAGTACCTCCTGCTCGCTTTCCAGCTTCATCATTAGCTTTTGAGCAGCAGCGCCTGCAGTGAGCAGCACCGTTTTTTTGAAATTGTTTACCAGTTTTCTTTCTTCTGCAAATGGTGTTTCATCTTCATTTCCAAAATCGGGTATGCTCATTAGTTCCTGTGATACTTTCATGGCAGGCCCCATAATATTCAGTCTCCCCTGCATGGCACGTTTTAATGTCATATCAACTGTAAGCAAACGGTTGATCTCGTTGGTTCCTTCGTAGATCCGGTTGATGCGGCTGTCGCGATATACCCTCGAAATATTATATTCTGCGCTATAACCATTTCCTCCGTGTATCTGCACACCTTCATCAACCACAAAATCCAGCACTTCACTACCGTCAACCTTAAGAATTGCACATTCAATTGCATATTCTTCTGCCGCACCCAATAAAGCCTCATTGAATGGCTTGCCATTTTCATGCAATTCCTGTTCTTTTTCATCAATCAGTTTTGCGGTCCGATATAGAGCGCTTTCGCTGGCAAATGTGCGTATGGCCATTTCAGCGAGTTTATGTTTGATGGCACCGAAATTTGCGATCGGTTGTTTAAATTGTTCGCGGGTGATTGCATATTGCGTAGAGATTGTGATTGTTTTTTTAGCACCACCTACTGCAGCTGCACAAAGTTTCAACCTTCCGATGTTTAAAATATTGAAAGCTATCCTGTGACCTTTACCGATCTCTCCCAATACGTTTTCGACAGGGACTTTGCAATCCTGGAAATACAATTGAACAGTTGACGAACCTTTGATACCCATTTTATGTTCTTCAGGTCCCTGGGTAAAACCTTCGAATCCCCTTTCTACTATGAAGCCAGTAAATTTATCTCCATCTACTTTTGCAAACACTGTATACACATCTGCGAAACCACCATTGGTGATCCAGCATTTTTGTCCATTTAAAATATAGTATTTGCCGTCATCACTCAACTTTGCAGATGTTTTCGCACCCAGTGCGTCACTGCCGCTATTTGGCTCCGTTAAACCGTATGCGCCTGTCCATTCACCACTGATCAACCTGGGAATGTATTTTTCTTTTTGTGCGGGAGTACCGAAATATAAAATCGGCAATGTACCAATCCCGGTATGTGCAGAAATGGCAACCGAAAATGAATGACCTGCGCCGAGGTATTCGTTAATGATGGTTGATGTCACGAAATCTTTTCCTAATCCGCCGTATTCTTCCGGGAATGAAGTTGCCAAAAGACCTTGTTCACCGGCTTTTTGTACCAGCGACTTCATCAAACCAGGTTCCATATTATCGATGCGGTCGAGATTGGGCAGCACCTCAGTTTCGAGAAACTGCGTACACATTTCGCGAATCATTTCCTGCTCTTCAGAAAATTCTTCCGGAATAAAACTGTTTTCAGGATCAGATTCCTTCACCAACCACTCTCCACCTTTCAATGCATTTTTGATTGATGTTTCCATATTGATAGTTTAAAGTTGTTTGTTTATTCACCACTCACGATTCAGATTCCTCGTTGCTCACCGTCACTCCGCTTAGATTATCATACACTTTTTGCAGCACCACCTTGCACATATCTATCTGTTCGGCCGGAACGCCTTCCAGTGCTTCATTCAATGTTTCTTCTGCCAGTTGCATGGTGTCTTCCTGTAGCTTTAATGCCTGTTTTGAAAGAAATACTTTGTTGATCCTGCGGTCCTTTTCATCAGATACCCTTTTTACCAGATTTAACTTTTCCAGGTTGTCGATGAGTCTCGTAATGCTTGGTTTGTCCCTGAAAGTGGCATTGCACAATTCCTGCTGGCTTTTACCATCTTCCTTCCACAACTGGTACAAAACACTCCATTGTTCTATGGTTAAATTAATTCCGGCCTGGTTAAATTTCTTTTGTAAACGCCTTGCTATAGCCGTCGAAGCCTTACCCGTAATAAAGCTGTACAATTCGCCTTTCTTAAAATGGTTGTTTGACATACAGTTGTTTATGCAACTACTTAAAAATAGCAATCTTTTTTAGAAAACAAAAATTTCGGGAGCTTTTCCTTTCTTAATTCTATAGAGATGCTGGCTAGATTTGTCAGAATATGATCATGCTCGCCATTTCAGTCGTTTTTATCATCTTGTATGGCGGATTATTTTACTATTACCTGCGTGGCTGGAATTTGGCAAGGGTTGAATCTGAAAAAAAAATTGCCGCCAACCGCATGATCTCCGTGATAATTCCTGCAAGAAATGAAGAAAAAAACATCCTGAGGCTGCTGGATGCATTGAAGGAACAAAGCTACCCCCCTGCATTTTTTGAAATTATTGTAGTTGATGATTTTTCTACTGATGACACGGCGGGGGTGGTAAACTCTTCCGGACTCCAAAATCTCCGTTGTATCCAACCAGCCGTTGGAACAGAACAATCATCAAAGAAAAAAGCAATTGAAGCAGGTATCGCAAATGCCGAAGGTGAATTGATCGTAACTACAGACGCAGACTGTATCCCTGCCCGCGAATGGCTGCAGACTATTCATCAGTTCTACATTGAAACCAGCGCAGAATTTATTGCAGCGCCGGTCAAGTTCACCCACGACAAAAGCCTGTTGCAGACTTTCCAGGCAATTGACTTCTTAACCCTTCAAGGCATTACAGCAGCAAGTGTCACGTCAGGTTCTCTATCGATGTGCAACGGTGCAAACCTCGCTTATACAAAAAAAGCTTTTAATGAGGTCAATGGGTTTGAAGGGATTGATCATGTTGCTACGGGAGATGACATGTTGCTCATGCACAAGATCTGGAAAAAACATCCTTCAAATGTCCATTATTTAAAAAATAAAAATGCAATTGTAAGAACTGAGCCAATGGCGACATGGAAAGAGTTTTTTATGCAACGAAAAAGATGGGCAAGTAAAACGCTGGTGTATGATGATCGAAGGATCATCGCCGTTTTGGTCTTTGTTTATTTGTTTAATTGTTTATTCTTTCTACTGGTCGCATTTGCAATTGTGAATCCGCTTTACTGGTGGTACGTAGTTGGATTCTGGATTGCAAAAGCATTGGTAGAATTTCCATTTGTAAAAAGAGTCGCCGGTTTTTATGGTGAAGAAAAATTGTTGACATCATTCTTTTTTCTTCAACCTCTTCATATTTTCTACACGGTATTTGTAGGATTATTAAGCCAATTTGGTAAATATGAATGGAAGGGCAGGAGAACAAAATAATTTATCTTTCTTCCGTGAACTCCACTTCAGTTTCATTTGGACAGTCATCATGGCGACGTTTAAAAAGGAATAAAGGTGCTATGGCCGGACTTGTAATGATCTTCCTGGCAATGCTGCTTGCTGTTTTTAGTTATCTGCTAGCACCCGATCCTTCGCCATTTGCAGATCGCGAAATCCTTGAGATCGGTGGAGAAAAACCCGGGTTCACTCAAAACTTTTTGTTGGTGAAGAAAGCAAAACCACAGGATGTCAATTTTTTTTCAAGGTTGATTTCAGGAAAGCCAGATGAATATGATCATATTCCTGTCAGTTCATACCAGCAAACCCCGGATAGTATTGTTGCTGAAAAATATATTGATGAAGGTGTAACTGAACGCATATCATACAGCAAAGATTCTTTGGCAACGCAGCCGGTTGTTCAGAAAAAATTTTATTTAGGTACAGATAAATATGGACGGGATATTCTGAGCCGGCTCATAATCGGCACGCGTGTAAGTTTGAGCGTGGGGCTGATCACGCTTTTGATATCACTCACTGTTGGTATTCTGCTCGGAGCAATGGCTGGCTATTTCAGGGGCAGAACAGATAATATCGTAATGTGGCTCATAAATGTGATTTGGAGTATTCCCACTTTGTTACTTGTATTTGCCATCACACTTTTATTAGGTAAAGGATTCTGGCAGGTATTCATTGCAGTTGGCCTGACCATGTGGGTAAATGTGGCGAGATTAGTTCGCGGACAGGTAATGGTAACTAAAGAATTGCAGTATGTAGAAGCAGGTAAAGTTTTAGGCTTTTCGGATTTCA
>JBJMLW010000498.1:0-6034 GCA_045805105.1 Flavisolibacter sp.
GAGTATACAAGAGATGCTGTGCAACAATTAGAAGCAGTGGCTTCATAAATTTCAAAGGGTTTATCCAAAATAAAATAGGCATTCTCTTATGAGAATGCCTTTTAAGTTGGTGAAATGTATTTTATGCAAAGTAGGGTATACCCTGTTGTGCATATTTTTTCAAACCCTCTTCGTTGATGTCTACACCAATTCCTGGTCTGTTTGATACGGTCAAAAATCCTTTTTCAATAAAAGGTTTGTCATATTTCACGATTTCTTTCCATTTGGATTCTGTATCGCTCAGGCTTTGCCATTCGAGAATATGGAAATTAGGAACCGATGCACAAACATGAGCAGTAGCCATAGCTCCCACGAATGAACCAACCATATGTGGTGAAAACGGCGTATAATATGCATTCGCCAGGTTCGCTATCCGTTGTCCTTCACCCAGCCCGCCACATTTTTGAAGATCAGGCATGATGATATCAATCGCTCCTTCCGACAGCAGCCGTGTATAACCATAAGTCAGGTAAAAGTTTTCTCCACCACAAATCGGTGTGCTGGTTTCCTGCGTGATCGTTTTATATGCATCAACATTATCAGCCGGTACGGGTTCTTCCAGCCACATTAAATTTAATGGTTCCATCACCTTTGCAACTTTCCTGCCTGTTGGTGCATCGTAACGTCCGTGCATGTCCACACAAATGTCTATATGCGGACCAACTTCTTTCCGAACAGCAGCAATGGAATTATACATTCTTTCTATTTCAGCATTGCTGGCAGTCCAGTTCCACCTGTCATATTTATTCGGATCATTCGCTTCGTCAATATCAAATTTCACAGCAGTATATCCTTTGTCAACTGCAATCCTGGCTACTTTCGCATATTCATCAGGTTGCGGATTGCGAACCGTATATAACTGGGTATCGCAATACACTCTTACCTTATCTCGAAATTTCCCTCCCAATAATTGGTAAATGGGTAAGCCCAACGCCTTTCCGCATATATCCCATAATGCTGCATCAAAAGCACTTAACACGGCCACATACATACCTGATTGTGCACCGCCAAAGAAAGCCTGTTTTCGGAACTGCTCAAATATAACATTCGGTGATAAAGGACTTCTTCCTTTTAATTGCTGTCCCAGTCTTTGAACCAGGTAGTAGGTACCTCCAATTGCATCCACCGCTTCACCATAACCCACGATATCCTGGTTCGTAAGAATTTTTAAAAATAATCCACCTCCTGAATAAGCACATTTCACGTCTGTAATTTTTAAATCGGATGGCGGAGAAACTTTGGGTGTTTTTTCCATTGCATTTTCAAGTCCCCGGCCATACGTTTTAGAAAGGGAGGCAAATGGAGACAATGCTGCAGCTATCGCTGTTTTGGTGATAAATGATCTTCTTGAACTTGACATATATGTTCTGTTGATAGTGATGAATATGTTAGTTTGGAATCGTTGTGTTGTATGGTGCTTGTTCTACCATGTTCTGTCTTTCAAAAAATTCTGTATTGTTTCTTTTGGAACAGGCAACTCGTTTATGTGATCATTCAGCCATTTGGAAAAATCTTTTTCAATTTCATCAGTCCACCTTGCATCAATTTGTCCGGCCGTGTATTTTCCTTCTCTTAACCGCTGGTGACCGAACATATCTCTCAACCGCACGATCTCCGAAGTAATTACAACTCTTTCTGCCAACTGTGGCGGAATAAAAACAACAACTCCCATTTTGCCCAATACAACATCACCCGGCATTACAGTAACTGTTCGTATGCGAGTAGGATGATTAATACCTACAATCATCGTTGTTAAATCGCGGTTTGGTCCCGCGCCAGGGTTGTGATAAGAAGGATCATAGCTTGTATAGAACGAAGTGAATCCACCAATTTCTTTCAGGCCTTCCAGGTCTCTTATTGCACCATCATACACAATTCCGTTTCCCGTTCTTGCATAGATCGCATTGCCTACATTATCGCCAATGGTAGGCCCGTTTCTTTTTGCTCCAAACTGATCTGCCACATATACATCGCCCTTTTGTAACATTTCCACCGCCCACACATTCTGTGCCCTTCTGCCTTCTTTTTTCCCCATCGAGTCAATTGCTTTCCATACGTCGGGTCTTCCAGGCATAAACGTTGCAGTGACGGCCCTCCCAACCAAAACACTATCTGCATTAATAACCTGCCAGTCTTCAGCAACCTGGTACCGGTAGCCGGCATTGCTCATGGTAGCCCAGGCTTCTTCAACACTTACAGCTTTCATTCGTTTAATGATATCGTCAGGAACTTTTGGCCGTCCGTCCGGAAACCGTTCACCTTTCCATTCCGGTGTTAATGCAATGAGATCCTGTTTGGATATCTGCACCGATTGTGCAAAGATTTGATTGATGAATACAACGAGTAATAAAAAAAATAATAAACGTTTGTTGATGAACATAACAATTTATTTTTCAGATGAACAATAGTTACATTACTTCTGCTTTTACAACTTTCATTTCAGAAATATTTTTATTATCGGATTTATCTTCTTCCGGCAGGTGGTTATGCCACCAACTTGCCAATGAAGAACCATTTACATTCATGACAGGTCCGAATATGGCGGGTGCCAAACCCACTGTTGCAATTTTTCCCATGGTTAATGCTAGGCCGGTTGCAAGTCCGGCATTCTGCATACCCACTTCAAGTGAAATTGTGCGGCAATCCTTTTCGCTAAACTTCAACAGCCGTGCAGACCAGTAACCAAGAAAGAATCCTGAAACATTGTGAAGAAAAGTAGCAACCAGTAATAAAGCGCCTACTTTTAAAAGATTGTCTCTGCCGGCTGCAACCATAATAGCCAGGATGCACGCAATACCGGCCATTGAAATCAGGGGCAAAATTTTATCAAGCCAACCAAAACGTCCCCGCATCAGGTAATGGAAGCCCAATCCTGCAATGATAGGAATGATCACAATTTTTGTGATGTCCCATACCATGGCCCAAAAGTCAATCTGAACAAAATTTCCCCCAAACCATT
This sequence comes from Flavisolibacter sp., assembly GCA_045805105.1. GTDB lineage: Bacteria > Bacteroidota > Bacteroidia > Chitinophagales > Chitinophagaceae > Flavisolibacter. Next base: position 2,999 of record JBJMLW010000498.1, read on the forward strand.
GCAGAAGTAACGGTGTCAGGAATGGAGCAAGCAAAGTAGAAATGGTTGTAACAGAAACAGAAAGTGCAAGATTGGCTCTTGCGAGGTAAGCCATAACGTTTGAGGCTAACCCGCTTGGACAACACCCAACAAGGATAATTCCGGCAGCAATTTCATTTGGAAAGTTGAATAGATTAGCGATGGTATATCCAACCAATGGCATGATCAGGTAATGAAATACCACTCCAACTATTATTCCTTTCGGCATGCGAACCACATGGGCAAAATCTTTCAGACTTAATTCCGTACCCATGCCAAACATGATAATCTGCAACAGGGGAATAATGAGCCTGGATAATTTGAAATCACCAATTGTTACGAAATACTGAGGATGGTACATGGCAAAACTTACCACACCAATAATCATCACCGTAAAGGAAAGGCCCCTGAGAAATTTGTTTCCCCTGAATGCAATCGCCACACTCATGAAAGACAACATCAAAAGCCATCCTGCCCAATTATGAAGTTGTTTGATCGTAACAATAAACCAGGCAATTAACAGAACTGCCCCAACTATGTAAAAAAGTTTGTAAATAGATTTTTTATTCATAGCAGGTAATTAATCTTTGGGCGTTTAATTGTTTTGCTGCAGATCAGCAATTGCTTCAAATTCATCTAACAGCTTTGTGCCTAATCGTTCGAAAATGGTAAAATAATCCTGGTAGATTTTGTGATTGTGCTGCTGCGGTTGGAAGCCATCAAGCAACTTTATTTTTTGTGCCGCTTCTTCCAGGTTTTTATACATACCCAATTCCGTTGCACTCACTAAAAAACCACCGGTGGCAACACTATCCGGACCGGAATTTTGTTTGATATGAACAGGCTTGTTGAACACATCAGCCATTATCTGTGTCCAGAACGGGTAAGACGCAAAGGTGCCATTGGCGGAAAGACTTTTGAAGCTGCGGTGTTCTTCGAGTGTTTTTCCAATGCTGTAAAAAGCATACATGATTCCTTCAATCGTGGCACGGATAAAATGTTGTTTTTCATGTTTGATGTTTAATCCAAAATAAACACCTCTTGCATTCGCGTTCCAGATGGGCGCCCTTTCGCCCTGCAGGTAAGGAAGAAAAATAAGTCCATCAGAACCTGCCGGTACCTTTATAGCGTCGTTGATCAGGTTCTCCATGCAGTCTTCGAGGTCAAATGCTTTTTTAAAATCACCAAATTGTTTTGCATACCATTCAAATGCAGAACCTGCATTGTTGGTTGGTCCACCGGAAACATAATTACCTTCTGTAAGCACATAATTAAATAACCGTTGCTTTTCATCCTGCAACACTTCTTTGCCAACAACTCTTACTGCACCGCTTTCTTCAATCGTAATTGTTGCCTTTCCATCACCCCACACGCCGGCACCGAGTGTGGCCATGCAGCCATCGCTTGAGCCAACAATAATTTTTACTTTATCAGGTAAGCCTAACGAAGTTTGATACTCATTCTTCAGTTTTTTCGGTGAATAAAAAATGGGGACGATATCGGCCAGCTTTTCTTTATTTATGCCTGCATATTTCAGCGCATTATCTTCCCACTGAAGCGAATAAATATTCAGCATGCCGGTAGCAGAAGCCACACTATAATCAACTACATACTCACCGGTGAGTTGTTGAATAATGTAAGTTTTAATAGACAAAAATTTCTTTGTGCCTGTAAAACGGTCCTTATCGTTGTTTTTCAACCACGTGATTTTATTTAATGGCGACATTGCATGTATCGGTGTGCCGGTTGTTTTGTATAAAGATTTGCCAAGATCAGAGGTGATTAATTCGTGGGCTTCTTTTTTTGCGCGGTTGTCCGACCATACCAACGCATTACCCAGTGGTACTCCGTTTTTATCAATTGGCAGCACACTGTGCATGGCTGAATTAAAACAAATGCTTACCACCTGGTGTTTTTTTGAATGTATTTTTTCATTCAGAAAATTCTTCAGGATATAAAGCATGGTAATGAAGATCTGCTCAGGATCCTGCTCACTGAAATCAGGCCTGACGTGAAATGTAGGGTAGGAGCCTTTTGCAGAACCTATCAGGTTTCCGTTCATATCAAAAGCTGTAACCCTGATGGCTCCGGTACCTATTTCAATGGTAATGATGCATTCCATGATAAATATTTTATTAAGTTCCAGGTACGTTTTTCTTTCTGAAATCACTAGGCGTATAGCCTGTAAGCTTTTTAAATGTTGTAGCAAAATGCTGTGATGAATAAAATCCAACATCCAGGGCTATGTCTGTTACATGAACTTCGGGGCGCTTCAGTAATTTAATGGCTTCGGAAATGCGGATGTTGATCAGGTAATTCAATGGAGAGAACCCGGTATAGCTTTTTACTTTTTCCGAAAATGCAGTCGTGCCCAGCCCCACCAGTGCTGCCATTTCTTCCACTGTCCACTGGTGGGAAAGGTTTTCACGAAGTGACTGTTCGAGTTTCATAAATGTCTGGGGGAAATCCCTGCGTGAATTATTCTGTCGCGTCAACTGTCTTGCAGATAAAATAAACAGCTCATCAATCAATTGATTGATCCGGGTAACATATCCAATTTCCTGGTTAAAAAATTCAGCCTGCATGTTTTGAAACAACTGGCCTGCATCTTTTACATCTGAAAGAACGGGGCAATTGTTCAGTAGCAGGATTCTTCCAATTGTTCTGCACTCGGGTTCCGAAAGCCGGCTCCATCCCCCCATAGCAATCCTTCCATTTTTTTCAAGTTGCTGCAGCTCAACATGCATCCATGAAACGGTTCCTATATCGAGCAGATCTTTTTCACCGCCGAAGTTTTGATTGGGTAAAACAATGGCAAGGTCTCCCGGGTAAAGAATATGATGCTGATCTTCTATGATCCAGTCGAAGCGTCCGTCAATTATGTAATAAAACCGGATGAACGCAGAAGATTCTTTTTTAAGAGAATCGAATTGTATTGTATGAATTTTTCTTAAAGCAAATTCAATAATGTGCGGGAAGGCATGAAGCTCTTTACATTCTTTTTTTAAAAAGTATTGA
>JBJMLW010000499.1:0-8917 GCA_045805105.1 Flavisolibacter sp.
CCTGAAACTGTAGAAGATCATGTTGGCATCATTCAGGAAATGCGGAACTACCACATTACTACGCTCGATGCCAAGCAGTGCATGCCTGTAAACTACCAGAACGATTGCAATCCCTCTCAGATAATCAACCCATTCCAGCCTTTTTTTATCTAAAACGGATGTATTAAACGCGCGGTCTAACCAGTTTTTTGTAGGCTGAATTCTCATCAAAATCTATAAAAATTAGGTTATCCGGCAGATCGCAAGCAACCGGACAATTACCTTAATACAGTTTCAAGACTTGTGCCGATCATTCGTTCGATTTCTATTTTTATCAACTCCTGCTGCAATTTCAGGCTCACCATCTTCACGTATTCATCATTTCTGCTCCGCTGAACACCATTATATACTTCAAAACTTATTTCATATTTACGGAATTTATCCTTCGCTTCTCCCAGAGCGGCTTCAACATCGTTCATGGTTCCGGTTTCCATGGCTATCAGTTCCGACTGTGATTTATATTCCTGCCATTTGGAAAGTACATCCGCAGTTACTTTGCGGCGCAATCTTTCCCGGTCGAGGTGACCAATTTCAACGGCTTCATTAGCCGCTTTCACAGGTGTTCTTGAAAACAATGTTCCCAGTGGAACATTTAACCCAATAAAATATTTGGGGTACACATAATAATTTCCAGGTACCGTATGAAATGTCTGGTCATTATAATTAATTGAAAATGTAAGGAGGTTCATCCATGCATTTTTTGCATTCCTGAGCTGGTATTCATTGATCTTGCTTTGATGATCTGTAGTTTGCATTTCAGGTCCTTTCAATGCAAGTTCTACCAGTCTTCTTTCAATTACTGAATCCGGAAGCATGGTTTTCATTCCGGTATTTACCTGTGCATTTGCTTTAACTGAAATAAAAAAAATGGAAATAATGAAAACAGAAAAAACTGCAAAGAATGCAGTTGATCTTTTACATTGGTTCCGGCAAAATGATACATTTCTTGTCATGTAAATCGTTCGCATAGTTGGTGTTTATACGGAGTGTGATCCGGGTAAAAAATATACCGGAAGGGTTGTATGTATCCGGCAGTAAAATAGATTTATTTACTCATATTTTAAAAATATTGTATGAATTTCAGGAGCAGCGGCAGTTAGGTAACATTTACATTTTTCAGGTCTACCATGTTCAGGATGGAACCGCAGAATTTTCCATTCAGCTCCCTGAAAAATGAAATGGATTGTTTGTCGATCTGCTTGATGATGTGCGTAGCAGAAAAAACTGCAATCACGCCGTCAACATATTGCGCCAGTTCCTTGCTGTCGGAAAAATCATTCAGCGGAGGACCTTCAAGGAAAATGTAATCGAATTCAGCAGTGAGTGCCTGCAGGTGATGTAATAGATTTTCACGCGGAAGTATTTCTGATGGTGTATAATCACCCCCTTCAGACCCAATAGCATAAACAGTACCCGCACCGATCTCTTTTGAAAATTTCTTTACCTGGTCAACAAGCGTGGTGCCATTGGCCTTGTACGGAATAATCTTTTCAAGAATCGGGTCTGCGTGCAATTGCGCAGTAAGATCAGGGTTGCAGAAATTGGTATCAATGATCAGGATCTTTTTCTTACTTAGGCTCATACTATAAGCAAGCGCCTGGATCAATGTAGTTTTTCCCTGTCCCTTTTTAGTGCTTGTAAAAAGGAAAACTTTTTTTCCGGTGCTTTCAACTTCATACCGAAGTTTTCGGATGGATTCACGGAAGGCATTGAATTTACTTCTGTCGATGATGGATTCCTGCTGATTTTTATTGGCTACAATATCAATCAGGTTTTTATTTTTCAGGTCCATAAAATTCACCAGGCTGATCAGCTTTAGGTTCACATTTTTTGAAAAGATCACCGGTGTTTTTATAGATGTATCAAGGTATGTTAGGAAAATAATGATCAGCAACGTGGTCACAAAAGCAGCGCCACCTGCCATCGCAATCATCATCAGTCTTTTTGATGGTTCCGGTTCAATTGCCGGTTGGCCGTATACGGTTTGTCTGAAATTGGTGGTGGATGATCCACCAATATCAATTGCATTATTATATTTAGTTTTTGCATCCAGGTATTCCTTGTTTGCCTGATCTCTTTCCCTTTTTAAAGTTTCAACTGTTTGGCCTCTTGAAGAAAGGGTTGATACATCTGCTTCCAGTTGATTAATCTGCGATTGAAAGGAGCCAATAGAAGCATCATATCCCTGGATCTCACTTTCGAGGTCAGCTTTTTTATCAAGCAGATCTTCTTTGGAATCACCAATTTTTACTTCGGGTACACTTGTACTAGCCTGCTTTCTTAAATTCAGGTATAAAGTATTCAGGCGCTTGTAAGTTTCTTCCTTTGTTTTGTCATTTGGATCATTCGTCCACGCAATTCTTGCATTAGCGGCTGCTTCCTGTGCCTGCATTAATTCATCATTATTTACCTGCGGATTCTCTTTAACACCACTCGACAGGTTAAATAGTTTCTGATTGACTCTTCTTAATTCAGCAGCTTTCTGGTTTCTTTTTGATTTCTCATTCTGCATTTCGGTTCTCAGGTCACCTGCATTGGTAGCTGCACTAACCGTGATACCTTCTTCAACAATTCCATATTTGGAAAGGAGCGCATTTTTAAAATCAACATCTAGTTTCTTCCTCTCCATAACACTTTTTAGTGTATCAATTGATTCGGTAGTTGCCACCCTGTTGATAGTTGTAGTATAACGAAGGAATTCTGTAAACAGATTGTTTACAATAAATGCAGATAACTCCGGATTTTCAGACAGTTTATCGATCTGTACGAAATCAGTGCGCTGAAGCCTGTAAACATTTAAATTTTTGGCGATAGATTTCAGGTCATATCCATATAAATGAAGAAACTCCAGCAACTTCCTTTCTTCAGGCTTGTAGGAAGTCAGCATGGTCATCGAATCAAATTTATTTTTGAAAACCTTTTTTGCCTCTGAAATATTTATCTGCCTGTAGGCATCAGATTTTTTTTGTGCGTCTGTCAACACACGGAATGGCGTAGTGGAATCCAGGTCATGAAGAATTAGTTTGTAAGACAGCAAACTCAATACAGGATCCGAAACAAATTGTACGATTGTAGTGTTGAATTTTGTTTCCGCAGCATAAGGATCAAAGTCAGGGTTGATAGAAATAATTTCCTTAATGGCATATCCTGTTGAAATCTGTGCAGAGGAAAGATATTTTTTTGATTCATCGAGGGTAAAAAAATAAGCCAGCCCTGCAGCAAGCAACGTTGCCCCGATGATGATCCATTTTCGTTTTAATAAAACACGCAGTAAATAAATAAAGTCCATAGTTTACGTCCAGATTGATAATAAAAATAGCAGATTGAATTTTGGTATCCAACCCTGGAATGAATCGCCAGAGTTAATTTTTCAGAAAATAGAAGACCGAACCAGCAGAATGAGGCCGGGATTGATAGAATCAGAGCGGTAAAGCTCGTCTATTTTTTTTAAAATCCCTTCCCATCCCTATGTTTTCTGTTATCTATTTTGAACACAAGTTGTTTATTCTGAATGGACATAAGCCTGGTTCCTCCTTGCTTTTTCCCATGCGGCTGGTTGCCTTCCTCTCAGGTGCCTGAAAAATCCGGATACGACCGCCATATTCATGAACATAAAATAATAAGCCAGCCTGAACAGTCGGGATCCCGGCGTTTTAGATGGTAAAAACGACCCCAAAATGGCCATGATATAAAACAAAACCTGGGCTGTCAGTAGGATTTTAAAAATGGATCCATTCATATTAAAGGCCAGGATCATATTTGAAACGAAAGCTGTGATCATACTTAACGGACTTAAAGTCCATCGTAAAACCCGATGTGATATATAAAGAAATGAAAGGCGCGGTTGTTTCCAGAACCTGAGTAAGGACCCCAGCATACCCATTGCTTGGAACCCACCGGCGGAAATTCTGATTTTTCGTTTCTGTTCATCCTCCATGGAAAACGATGGTAATTCCATTGCAAATGCGTCCGGTTCATAAACAATACGGTAACCTTTCTGTGCCACCTTCATGGATATAATGAAATCATCAAGAATTACCGATTCCCTAACAGGTTCATATAAGGATCTTCTTAAAGAAAACAATTCTCCGGCAGCACCAACAACGGAATAAAAATCAGAATCAATTTTTTTCAGGAATGATTCATATTTCCAGTACAAGCCTTCTCCCGGCCCCACTTCATCTGGTGGTAAACCTTTTGATATAACCTTTTTTTCACCTGCAACCCCACCAACACTTGGCTCATGATAATGGCGGGTAATGTTTTTCGTAGCCGCGGTATTCAATATGGTATTCGCATCACTGAAAATTAAAATATCATTTGAGGCTTCCATTACAATCCTGTTCAGTGCAGCTGTTTTGCCCTTTCTTTCAGGCTGGTGCAAAAGCCGGATACGAGGGTACTTCCTGATGATATCCATCGTACGGTCTGTTGACCCATCGGTGATAAAAAGAAATTCTATTTTATCAGCTGGGTAGTCCTGCTCCAGACTGTTATGTATTTTTTTTTCTATACAGTCTTCCTCGTTGAAGGCTGCGACAATAAATGAAACAGAAGGAAAATATCCGGGAGTTTCCTGGCTTTTAACCTTTCTGTTAACCCGGTTAATCGAATAGGCGATGATGGCATACCCTATATAATTATAAAAGATGATAAAACAGCTCAGCAGGAAAACGATCAACCACACGGTCATATGAATTTATTTACAGCCCGAAATTGAACAGGCCGCTATTTGGTCCAAGGCATGACAAAAGACGGTAAAATTCTACAAAGATTTCCTCGTTTCAAAGCCGGGAAGAGGGGAAAAGTTATTAAGTTTTTCTATTTTGTGCGCTCATCCCTTAAAATGCTACCCTTAAACGAAAACGCTCTGTTCCAGGAGGCAATGGAATACAAGACTGCTGAATCAGTAATGGTAAATGATAAGTCTATCTGCCATTCAATCAAATCAAAAAAAAATTCCTGTTCCTTCGCCCTTACATTTATTAAGACATGCTGAGTTCTGTTTTGCATATCATCCTTGTAATTGTGTTTTTCTATTTCAGCCTGTCGGTTGCCTATCTGTTTCTTTTTTCAATTATGGGTAAATTATTTTACCGTGAAAGATTCAGCCCTTCAACTGCGCCTTTGCAGCGAATCGCAATTCTGGTTCCTTCCTATAAAGAAGATGGAATTATTTTATCCACGGCGAAAAACCTTCTCAGCCTGAATTACCCGAAACATCTTTTTGATGTTTATATTCTGGCAGATTCATTCATACCTGGAACAATCCAGGAACTTTCATCGCTTCCTTTGGAGGTACTGGAAGTTCATTTTGATAAAAGCACCAAAACAAAATCGCTGAATGAAGCATTCAAACGGATTTCAACACCATATGATATTGCACTGATCTGTGATGCTGATAATATGCTTTCGCGAGACTTCCTTTTACGTATAGATGGTGCATTTGCCAACGGTGCCAGGGCCATACAGGGAAGAAGGGTTGCCAAGAACCTCGACACATCATTTGCCATTCTGGATGCGTGTAGTGAAGCTATCAACAATAATATTTTTCGCAGGGGGGCAAACGCGCTCGGACTTTCATCTGCAGTAATCGGGTCGGGAATGGCGTTTGAATATGACCGCATTAAAAAAGTACTTTCAGAAATTGATGCAGTAGGAGGATTTGACAAGCCCCTCCAATTAAAAATTGTGGCGCAGGGAATCAAAATACAATATCTCGAAGGAGCCATTGTATTTGATGAAAAAGTGGAATCTTCCGGAGCTTTCAAACAGCAAAGGAAAAGATGGGTCTCAAGCCAGTTTATTTACCTGAAGGAATTTTTTATTCCGTCCCTCCGTCAGTTATTTAAAGGGAACGTGAGTTATTTTAACCTGGCATTTGCCAACAATATTGTTTTGCCAAGAGCATTCCTTCTTTTTCTTCTTCCGTTGATAACGGCCGGAATTTATTTTTACAGTGTATCATGGGGAACAGCTTTCCTGATTTTATTTTTAATTTACCTCCTTACCCTGGCAGTTGCATTACCGGTGAAGATGGTGAACAGGAACCTGGCACAAGCTTTTTTACACCTGCCCGGCGCTATTGCCGGAATGATAATGGCATTGTTCCAGATGAAAAAAGCAAACAAGACATTCATTCATACCGTACATACAAAAACTGAAGTAAGTAATACCTTATTCAACGACCATGGAAACTAATAAATACGAATACGACCGCATTGCCGACAGGAAACGCGTTGATTTCATAGCTAACGTTTTGAAAGGCTCTATGGGGTCCTCAGCACGCATACTTGATGTTGGATGTGGCAATGGCGTAATTACACGACACCTTGGAAAAGCAGGGTTCAATGTTCTTGGTATTGATGTAAGTGATAAAACCATAGAAACTGCAAGATCACTCACAAGTCTTCCGAATGTTACCTTCCTTAAAAAAAGTGCTGAAGAATTGGTGGCTTCCGGTGAAAAATATGATGCGGTAATCTGCAGTGAAGTGCTGGAACATTTGCACCTGCCAGGTTCTTTATTAAAAGTTTTGTACGATAGTCTCGCTGATAATGGTAAACTGATTGTTACGGTTCCAAATGGCAATGGTCCGAGGGAGCTGTTTGTTACAAGACCGATCCTCAACCTCCGGAAGAAAAACAACTGGTTGTGGCGTGCTATCGTAAAAGTGAAAAAAGGTATGGGTTACAGTGGAACAACAGTACAATCAGCTGCAGATAATCTAGACCATATTCAATTCTTTACAAGGAAAGAACTGGAAAAACTTGCACGCAGCCACGGATTTCGCATCACAGGATTTGGAAAGGCGAATTTTATTGAAGACGTTTTTCCCTTTTCCTTTTTTGCGAAACGCCTTCCTGTTTTACAAAAAATAGACTGCAAAATTGCCGACCTTCTTCCATACCAGTTCACAGGAGGATTTTATATGGTTTGGGAAAAGAACCGCGACCTGCACCGTCATAATGGAGTGTCATGAAAATCGCCCACCTGGTCCTGGCTCATAAAAATCCGCAGCAGCTGGAACGAATGCTTGAGGCGCTTGATCATCCGCAGTGTGATTTTTTTATTCACCTTGATAAAAAAGCAGATATCAGTCAATTCATTTACCTCGGGAAAAAAGGCAAAATTTTTTTTGTTGAAAAAAGGGTAGATGTCAGATGGGCCTGTTACAGCCTGGTGCAGGCGCAATTAAACGGAATGGAGGAAATTGTTGCCACCGGCAGGTACAACTATATTAATGTGATGTCAGGACAAGACTTTCCACTATACCCTGCCAAAACCATTTATGATTTTTTTACTGAACATTCGGGAAAGGAATTTATTTCAGCAAAAGCATTTCATGATGAAGAAGAATGGTGGAGAGAAGCACTCTACCGGGTGAAAAGATATCATTTTCAAAATTGGCGTATTCCTGGTAAATACCGGATACAGCATATGGTGAATAAAATTTTTCCGGACAGAAAATATCCTTTGAATCATATTCTCGCTGGCAGGTCGCAATGGTTTTCAATAACAACCGTTTGCGCAAAATACATTCTGGATTTTCTAAAGGAACATCCTGAAGTGGTTCGGTTTTTTAAATATGTATGGGGCGCAGATGAGTTTATCTTTTCAACCATCGTTTACAATTCATCGTTCAGGCAGAATGTTAATGACACGCTGATGTATACCGATTGGTCGGAGAAAAATCCAAATCCAAAAATTCTTACAACCAAAGACTACGATACTATTATTCATTCAGGTAAATTATTTGCAAGAAAATTTGATATCGAAAAAGATGCTGATATATTTATGATGCTGGAAGAACGGGCAAGTGGTAAAGCTCTGCATATCAACTGACACATGGCATTCAGGCATTTCATTTTATTCTTTTTCATCCTTTTGATCATTACTATCCTGGATTATTTTTACCTGGGTAGACCTGCAATCGGGATTGATGATGCCAATATTTCGATGAATTACGCCTGGCACCTTTTACAGGGTGAAGGTTTCGTTTTCAATCACGGGGGTGAAAGGGTGGAGGGTTTTACATCACTTCTGTGGGTGCTGATCATTCGCTGTTTTTATGCGTTGTCATCTCATCCTGAAAAGTTGATGATGATCTTCCTTCTTATCCTTACCACTTTTACAGTAAGTCTCGTCTTCAATGAATTAACAAGGGAATTATCACTTCGGTTTCCATCATTTAAAAGGAAAAATTTCCTGGTGGTTTTCTGCATTTTTCTTGTGTCAATTGCTCCACCATATCTTGTATGGTCAGTTCTCAGCCTTATGGAAAATGGTTTGTGGAATTTTATTTTCACACTGATCGTTGTTTTGCTGCTACGATATACCCGGGCCGAATTAAATATTACGGGAAAATTTATTCTGGTTGCAAGTGGTATACTCCTTCTTTTCACCCGCCCAGAAGCCCTGGCGTGGTGTGTTCCTTTTACAGTGATGTTATGGGTTTCATCACGCAGAAATAAATCCGGAATAGGATTTCCGGCATTTTTTTTTACCATAATGGCTATTACAGCTGCTGCACTTACACTTTTCAGAGAGCGGTATTTTGGATATCCTTTTCCGAATACATACTATGCAAAGGTATCTGCTGATGAATATTATAACATCAGGGAAGGTGCACTTTACCTTTTTCGCTTCATTGTTTTTTATCATCCTTTAGTGACTTTCTTTATTTGTGTTTTGGTTCTTTATACAGTGAGAAATGTTCACCTGCATGAAAAGGCGGAAAGGAAGAAACTTCGCTTTTTCAATATTGATACATTGTCATGGCCCCTTGTAATGATTACAATAATTATCGCAGGTATCCTGGCTTTACCAATCACAACAGGTGGTGATCATTTTGGTAGTTTCCGTTTTTACCAGTCCG
>JBJMLW010000500.1:0-2436 GCA_045805105.1 Flavisolibacter sp.
AGGTTATTTCTGTTTTACCATCCTGACGCAGCGTACGTACCTGTGCAAAAATGTCTCTTACCAGGTTATAGCCTAAACCAATATTTGCATAGAAACTGTTTTTTGTTTTGCCAAATACCAAATCAAAGTTATCTGCGGTAGAAGCAAGCAGGCCCGGATTGCCAAAACGGATATTGTAAGGATCAGAAAAATCAATCGTAGGATTTAATTCATTGATACCAGGACGCCTTATAGTTCTGCGATAAGAAAATGTAAGATTCAGCACATCCTTCCATACTTTATTTAGTGAGGCAAAGGGTAAAAAACTCCAGTAGTCATTTGTGGTATCTGTATTCAGCTTGTATAAATCAAACCTGATTTTTGTCTGTTCGGCATTGATACCAACTGTTGTGCTCAATGTTTTTGTCAGGAGTTGCTTTACAGAAACACGTCCGTTGTATATATTTTGCGTGAATGTAAAATCATTATTCAGTGCATCTATAGGAAGCCATTCCGGGTTACCATTTTTTTTGTAAGACGCATTCGCCTCGATATCGGAGCGGGTTAAATTGTAAAACGTTCCAAATGAAAGGAAGGTCTTTTTGTTTACAAGCGGAAGTTCATAATTAAGGCGGTAACTGTAACCGGTGGTTTTATTATCGTTGATCTGCTGTTGTGAGGAATCAATACCATTTGGTGTACTATCGGGATTAAAGAATTGCTGGTAAAAATCTTTTGTATTATTTGCTGATGATGTATTCAGATTGGTAATGATCTTCAGTGATTCACCCGCTTTTTTTGTTCTGAGTGTGTAACTCAGGCTGATATTCGGATTATAACTGTTGCCTGAACTTCTGATGGCACGGTTACTTAATTTGTAAATTTCATGGTTCCGGTTCAGGTTGGAATATGTTGTTGAATTCCGGTTAGTGAAATCATTTCCATTATACTGCAAAACGAGGTTCAGGGAATGGAACTTGCTGATATCATAATTCATGTTCATCCTGAAGTTTGGCCTCGTATTCCTGTTCCTGTAAACAGATTCAGTATTTAAAAAGTTGGTGGAGTCCCTGTAGATGTTTTCTCTCTTTGAATACCCATCACCTTCAAAATAATTATACCCTGCTCCGCCGTTTACATTCAATGAAAAGCCTTTCTTCCTGTAATTAAAACTGGCATTCGTTCCTGCATCACCACGCGTACCTGCGTAAACAGACAATCTTCCGTTCATGCCTACTGAACCTTTTTTAGTTACAATATTGATCACACCTCCCTGTTCATTGGCATATTGTGGGGGCGGGTTTGTCATCTCTTCTATTTTTTCAACTGAGCTTCCCGGCATGGATTCAAGAAGGTCCTGTAACTGCTGTAGATTTAATTCTACCGGCTTATCGTCAATAAGTATTTTTGGCTCTTTCCCTCTTACAAGGATTTTACCACTTGGGTCTTTTGTAACCAACGGAACGTTTGTTAAAAGTTCACTTGCACTTGAAGAAGCACTCAATGCTGATTCGCCTGCATTGAAAGTGATATTGCCTTCCTTACTTTGGATCAAGGGTTTTTCAGAATAAATGATCACTTCTTCCAGCTTTTCACTGGCTGCAGGTTTCAGAATGATGTCATTCAGATTGAAATCGTACCGGTCTGCCCTGATATTGATGGAATCCATGATGAGAACCTGGAAACCTGTATACGTGATTTTTAAACGATAAATACCAAAGGAAATTTCATTGATCCTGAAGGCACCATTTACATCAGTTATAACGGACCTGCTGATTGTACTGTCTTTTAATTGAGAAAGAACCACCGTAGCGCCTTCAAGGCTCCTGTTTTTTTCATCCAGAATATTTCCTATGATAATACCTGGTTTTTCTTGTGCAACAGCTTCATAACCATAGGTACTAAGAAAAAATAAAATCAAAAATCTCATCGCCCGCAAAGATAACTTCAAATTGTTCTTAAAATATGTCAACCTGTCACTATCAGCATGGATATTAATTATCTTTGCAGGCAATTTTCAAGTATGTTATTAGAGGCTACCAGGATGCATGATGAACAAAGGCAGGGAGAGGCATATGCTCCTTTTGCAGCCGATCCTAACAACTATTCAAAGCATTTCTACATTGAAAGCTATGGTTGTGCAATGAATTTCAGCGATAGTGAAATTGTCGCTTCCATTCTTTCAGCTGAAGGTTATAGCGCAACCAATAATGCTAATACTGCCGATCTCATCCTTTTGAATACCTGTTCTATCCGGGAAAAAGCAGAACAAACAGTCAGAAAAAGGCTTACCGAATTTAAAAAATTAAAAAAGGCGAAACCTGCAACGCTTGTTGGTGTACTCGGATGTATGGCTGAACGGTTAAAATCAAAATTACTGGAAGAAGAAAAACTTGTTGACCTTGTTGTAGGACCGGATGCATACAGAACACTTCCACAATTAATTTCAGAAGCTGA
>JBJMLW010000501.1:0-2378 GCA_045805105.1 Flavisolibacter sp.
AGAACTTTCCATGAAAAAATTGAAGCATTTTTTCAGATACGAGTATGTTATGTGAAGAAAAACGGGCTGCCACCATTGAATATTTTAATTCGGACCGTAACAGCACATCACTCCCATGGAAAGTAACAACCAGTTTGTATCTGTTATAAAAAAACAATTTACTAATGACTACAGCAAATGCAGACGTGCCATAATGCGCATGAACTATATCTATTCGCTGAGATTTTATGAATTCGGACAATTCCCTGGCAGCCTTGAAATAGCCTTTGATACCACCTTTTCTAATGAAGAAATGCTGCACTTCAATATTGCAGTATTTGGCCAGTGCATCTGCCTGTTCTATCACAGGGGTCTTAGGCATATCAGCCCATGTTCTGCTAACAAATAATACTTTCATATCTTTTTTATCTGCAATCACTTCAAGATAGGGCACTCATATAGGCACTTTCAAATGCAGCACCCATCTTATCCAGAACAAAGTTGTCTTCAATTATCTTTTTGTTGTATATACCATACTTCCGGCATTTATCAGGCTGATCGATCAGGTCCATAATAACATCTCCGATCTCACTGCTGGATTCATTTGTCACGAGATAACCGTTGATACCACTTTGAACCAACTCTTTGGTGCCACCATTATCATTTGCAATCACTGGCTTACCCAGCGCCATATATTCCAGTATTGAATTTGAAATGCCCTCACCGTGAAGGGAAAATAATACACCTATCGTACAAACATTGACCAGTGCTTCCACTTCATTAACCCTGCCTGGAAAAAGAATCCTGGGGTTATCGTTGCTCAGGTCTTTCATTTTTTTGAAAATGGCATCACTTTTTCCATAGCCGCCAACGCCTATAAAAGTGATATCTGATCTCTTACCAATTACATACCTGGCAATTTCATAAAACAAATCATAATTTTTATGGTTCGTAAATGATGCAGACATGATAACAGCAAATGGCGTTTTGATCCCATATCTATCCCTGATCAGATCAACAGGAGGAAGATCATTGAAGCGTTTCATATCCATACCATTATAGATCACTTTGCCTTTTGTTTCGGGCGGCCTGAAACATTGAATCCCTGTTTTAGAATTAGAAAGAACCAATTTTGAAAATCTAAAATTCAACTTGTCAATCATACTATCTAATGACCAGGGTTTATAGTTGGGTGGTGCAGTCGTTATCTGACTATTCACCAGCGTAAGCCTTTTCGCAATTACAGTTGGCAATGTATACAATGACTGAATACGTCCCCACGAATGAATAATGTCAGGCTTGAATTCCCTGCAGATCTTATAAAACTGATAAAACACGGATAAGGCTTCACCTTTTGTCTGCTTACGAATTACCTTATAAGGGATATTAAGTTGGAAAAAATATGGAAACTGAATCACATCCTCGGTCATGACCAGAAGAAATTCGAAACTTTCATTATTCCTAAAGTAGGTAAGCAGTTCTACCAGTCTCCTTTCTTTTCCACCTGTCCTGAGACTTCCGATAAATAAAAGCACACGAGTTTTCATGTAGCCAAAACAAAATTTAAGCGTTTAAGTATAGCTTGCCATTGTTAGTCATAAACGGCGAGGAGTTCCACCAATCTTCTGGATAAAACCTTATAATCATGCTGATGAACCACATATTTCTTTACATTTTCAGACATCTGGCTATACTGTTCCGGATTGACCGCACAGTATTTATTCATCAGGTCTTCTGCATCATTGTAGACAACTCCAAGATCATGATTTGAGATAATAGAATCAGGGTTTACAAGCTGGCTGGTAAGGATCGGTGTACCAACAAGCATCGCCTCAAGGAAAGTATTACTAAAACCCTCATAATGAGATGTGTTCAACAAATATTTTGCTTCTGATAAAAATGAAAGCACCTGGTCTCTTTTTAAAAACCCTATAAATTCAACATTGGGTAATTGTTTCAGCTTCTCCAGGTAGTTGAGTGTTTCTTCATCACAATTTCTGATCTCCTTGCCTGCAACCAGAAACTTTTCTCTTTTCAACAGATGAGCGATTGTATACAGCAGCTTTATGTTTTTCTGGTATTGAAAAATCCCGATCCAGGCTATGTAATTCCTATTCTTCATAGAAAGGTTTGCTGCATTTTTATCCAATAAAACAGGGTTCGTTATTTTAATCACTGTTTTACCAGGAAACTTTTTCCTGATAATATTAAACTGGTATTCATTCTGGCATAAAATGCAGTGTGACATTCTGATCCCCCACATCTGAAAGAATTGGTGCAGCCTTGAATACATGTGATAAAAACGGTCATCTATTAAATAATCATTTGATATCCTAAGTATGTACTTTACGTGTAGCCTGTAGCAGATCAAAGAAATTATAAATGATGTCCAGCCTGGA
>JBJMLW010000502.1:0-2248 GCA_045805105.1 Flavisolibacter sp.
AACCTGGCTGATCGTGTTTGGTACATTTGCGCCTTATGGTGAATTTACCGGCAACCAGGCTTTTGTTCAATCAACAAGTATTAATACCATCTCACAAAAACTCGCAGGTGTATTGAACAATGTGGTTTCTGATTTTCTGTATAAACTAACCGGCGACAGAACCCTGCAGTTTGATGTAGGCGCCAAAACATACA
This sequence comes from Flavisolibacter sp., assembly GCA_045805105.1. Lineage (GTDB taxonomy): Bacteria > Bacteroidota > Bacteroidia > Chitinophagales > Chitinophagaceae > Flavisolibacter. The sequence continues at coordinate 195 of JBJMLW010000502.1, forward strand.
GCAGCAATACTTTGAATTCAACATCATCAGGTACTACACTAGACAGAACAGCGGTGGAGTTGCGTTTTAATAAAAGCATGTTCAACAACAATGTGATAGTAACTTTTGGCGGCGATCTTGATTTTAATGTAAGCGGCGCCACTGCAGCAGCTACAAACAATTTCCAGTGGCTGCCTGATATTTCAGTGCAGATCGTTCTTACCAAAGACAGAAAGTTGCGTGCTATCGTTTTTAATCACAGCAGCCTTGGTGCAAGCAATACCGGAACAGTGGGCCGTGTTACCCGGCAGGGTGTAAGTATATCTTATACCAAAGATTTTGATAAATTGTTTGGTGGCAATGACGATACTTATTTTACCATACCCACAACAACCGATTCACTTTCATCCAAACAGGCCAAGAGTAAATAACCTGTGAATTCTTTGCTTTTATAGGTTAGATACGCAATACTTACATTTGCCATATGGAAAATTTTGCTGCATCCACCACATCAGCCGATATGCTTTCGTATGAAGGTTTTCGCAATGAAGTGCTTAACGATTACCGCATTGTTTTTGAAAGTCGTGAAACGAGCTTTATTGGAAGAAAAGAGGTACTTACAGGCAAAGCCAAATTCGGAATTTTTGGTGATGGAAAGGAAGTAGCACAGGTTGCCATGGCCAAATTTTTCCAGCCCGGCGATTTCAGGTCGGGGTATTACAGGGATCAGACATTTATGTTTGCGAGCGGACTGGCAACTGTTCAACAATTTTTTGCCCAATTATATGCTGATCCGGATTTAAGGAATGAACCATTTAGTGCGGGCCGCCAGATGAACAGCCACTTTGCAACCCCGATGGTTGATGATAATGGTGAATGGCTTGACCTGGCTAACAGGAAAAATGTTTCATCAGATATTGCACCGACAGCAGGTCAGATGGTTCGCGGACTAGGTCTTGCCTTTGCATCCAAGGTTTTCAGAAATCTTCCCGGCCAGTTCGATGGTCTCTCTAATGATGGAAATGAAGTTTGCTTCTGTACCATTGGTGATGCTTCAACGTCGGAGGGCCAATTCTGGGAAACCATAAATGCGGCCGGCGTTCTTCAGGTACCATTGGTTGTTTTTGTATGGGATGACGGATATGGAATTTCCGTTCCTAAAAAATACCAGACAGTCAAAGCCTCGATATCAGAAGCTCTGCGCGGAATGGAAAAGGAAGATGGTTCAAACGGATACCTTATATATAAAGTAAAGGGATGGGATTATGCAGGCATGTGCGAAGCATTTGAAGAGGGAGTACGCCTGTCGAGGGAAACACATACACCGGTTTTGTTTCATGTAGATGAAATCACGCAGCCACAGGGACATTCCACTTCGGGAAGTCATGAAAGATATAAAACTGCTGAAAGGCTTCAGTGGGAAAAGGAATGGGATGGCAGGAAAAAAATGAGGGAATGGATCATTTCAAATGTGCTTGCTACTGACGATGAATTGCACCAGATAGAACAGGAAGCAAAAGAATCTGTAAGGCGCGACAAGCTGCAGGCATGGGAAAGTTATTTGCAACCCATCAGGCTTCAGGTTTCCAAAACAGCTGAACTGTTGCATGATGCCGCACAGAAGCCGGGTAATAACGGACCTGCCCTTGAACAACTCGCTAAAGAATTAACCGCGAACCGCGAACCACTGCGCCGCGATGTCATGCATACCCTGAATGCCGCCACCAGTTATACTGCAAATGAAGATGCTGCTTTCTGGATCCGTGATTATTATAATGATCTCCTTCGTGAAAACGAGAATCTTTTTAGTTCGCATTTATTCAATGAAGGCCCCAAAAGTGTTTTTAATGTAAAGGCCATACCGGTAGAGTATTCCGATCAGTCGCCTATGGTGAATGGTTTTGAAATACTCAATCATTATTTTGATACGCTTTTTGCTGCAAATCCGAAAGTGTTTGCATTTGGTGAAGACCTTGGCTACATAGGTGATGTAAACCAGGGTTTCTCCGGACTCCAGGCCAAATATGGTGAAGAAAGAATTTTTGATACAGGAATCCGTGAACTCACTATCATTG
>JBJMLW010000503.1:0-6764 GCA_045805105.1 Flavisolibacter sp.
GATTCCATAATTAAAGGTTTGCTCGTTTGTGAATAGGTGCAATTCTGAAAGACCATTAGCACAATAAAGAAATAGATCCATTTCATAATTAAAGTTACGGAATAGGCGTAGCGGTAGATTTCAAAGAAAAGCTAAAGAAGCTCCTGGGGTCACCTTTTAGTTTCGAGGTGATCCAGGGAAAATAGAAATAGGTCATAGCCTGATCAGAATAGGTTATAATAATTCAATATTATATACCAAAATTTACATATTATCAGGATACAACTCGAAGCCCGTAGCTAATAGCTCGTAGCTGTTTTTCCATTATATTTGTTTCAAAGGTTAGCTAGTACATGTTCAATTTGATCCTGTTTGGCCCTCCGGGGAGCGGAAAAGGTACGCAATCCGAAAAAATTGTGGAGAAGTTCGGGCTGATCCATCTTTCAACTGGAAACCTGCTCCGGCAGGAAATTGCTGATAAAACACCACTCGGCATGGCCGCCAAAAACTTTATGGATAAGGGCCAGCTGGTTCCTGATGAAGTGGTTATTGCAATGATAGATTCATCGCTGGAAAAACATCCCGATGCAAAGGGATTTCTATTTGATGGTTTCCCGCGCACCGTAGCCCAGGCTGAAGCGCTCGATAAATTGCTTTCCTTTAAAAAAACATGTATCTGCAAGGTTCTCGCGCTCGAGGTTGACGAAAATGAACTTGTAAGACGTTTGATCAAAAGAGGTGAGACTTCAGGTCGCAGTGATGACGTTAATGAAGATATCATCCGCAAGCGCTTCATGGTTTATAAAAATGATACACAGCCTGTAGCCGAATATTATAAACACCATGGAAAATTTGAAGTTGTCCGGGGCGTTGGCTCGGTAACAGAAATTTTTGAAGCCCTTAGCAACTGCATTGAAAATGAAATTGCAGCAAAACAATCGGTATCTGCTCAATAATTGTACATTCCCTGTAAATTGAATTCATGAACGCTGAAAAGGCCCGGTTTCTGAAATCAGGGTTTACAATGCTCCTGAAACAAATACCTTCTGATACCAAAGCTATCTGGGGAAGGATGACGTTTCAGCAAATGATTGAACACTTCTCCGATAGCGTCCGAATAGCTTCCGGCAAAACAGTTCATAAAGACATTATAACTCCTGAAGAAAACCTTCAGCGCGTGCGCGACTTTATTCTGAGTGAGAAACCATTCAGGGAAAATACACCCAATCCGCTCCTTCCGGTTGTACCACCGCCGGTTCGGAATCCTTCAGTTAAAGAAGCCATATTTGAACTCCAGGATGAGATCAATTATTTTTTTTCCGTTTTTGAAAAGAATAGCCTGGGCGTTACCCGCAATCCTTTTTTTGGTGACTTCAACTTCGAGCAGAACATACACCTGTTATACAAACATGCACAGCATCACCTGAGGCAGTTTGGAAAAGAAGTTTGAGGAAGACCACGGTCTACAGTCGACAGTCCTCAGACTTCAGATCATTCGTTCCATATTTTGTTGTAATTGTATTGGCTGAAGTCTGACGACTGATGACTGTGTACTGTTGACCATAGACTGGTTTACCTTTGGACAGTATGAAAAAACTTGAAAACTACAGTAATGGAAAGTGGATCAGCGGGGATGGTGAAGGACAGATTTTAATTGATGCAGTTACCGGTGATATAGTAGCAAGTACTTCGGCGAAGGGAATTGATTTTTCACGAATGCTTCAATATGGGAGGGAAAACGGAAATCCTGCACTTCGAAAAATGACTTTTCATGAGAGAGGCAGAATGCTGAAAGCGCTGGCTCTTCATCTCATGAATAAAAAAGAACAGTTCTATAAAGTTAGTTACCATACCGGTGCTACCCGTGCTGATAGCTGGATAGATATTGAAGGAGGAATAGGTAACCTGTTTGCGAATGCTTCTCTTCGTAGAAAGTTTCCCGACCTGCCTTATTCTACAGATGGTGATCCTGTAGGTCTCAGTAAAGGAGGCACGTTCATGGCTCATCATCTACTTGTTCCAAGAGAAGGTGTTGCGGTTCACATCAATGCATACAATTTTCCTGTTTGGGGCATGCTGGAAAAATGTGCGGTAAACTGGCTTGCAGGCGTACCAGCTATCGTGAAACCCGCTACCATTACATCTTTTCTTACTGAAGCCGTTGTTCGCGAAATCATTAGCTCTGGAATTCTTCCCGAAGGTGCTCTGCAACTAATCTGCGGAAGTGCCGGCGACCTGCTTGATCATGTAACGTCTCAGGATGTTGTAACCTTCACAGGGTCAAAGACAACAGGACTCATGCTAAAATCTCACAAAAGAATACTGGAAGAATCTGTTCCGTTTAATATGGAAGCTGATTCATTGAATGCAATTGTTCTGGGAACAGATGTTGAACCAGGATCAAATGAGTGGGACATTTTTTTAAAGGAAGTAAGAAAAGAAATTACGGTGAAAGCAGGTCAGAAGTGTACGGCAGTGAGAAGAATTTTTGTTCCTGAAAAATTGTTTGAAGATGTATATATCGCTTTGGGGAAATCATTGGCACAAACTACAATTGGAAATCCTCTGAATGAAAAAGTACGTATGGGTGCTCTTGCAGGCCGCGGCCAGCGTGATGAAGTAAAACAGAACATTCAGAAACTGCTTTCATCATCAAGCATTGTTTACGGTTCACTGGACAGTGTTGAGTTGATTGATGCAGATAACCAGAAGGGCGCATTTTTATCACCCATACTTTTAAAAAATGAAAACCCATTCAAAACAGATACAGTTCACGAAGTTGAATGCTTTGGCCCGGTTAGCACTATCATGCCATATACTGACCTGGATGAAGCCATAGCATTAACAAAGAAGGGAAAGGGTTCATTATGTTGTTCCATCGTAACAGCAGATGACAAACTGGCTACGGAATTTGTTACCGGTGCAGCAACGCATCATGGAAGAATTCTCGTATTGAATAAAGAATGCGCTAAGGAAAGTACGGGACATGGCTCACCTCTTCCGATGCTTATTCATGGTGGTCCGGGAAGAGCAGGTGGTGGTGAAGAGATGGGAGGTGTTAGAGGTGTAAAACATTACCTGCAAAGAGTGGCAATTCAAGGATCGCCAACAACCATAACAGCGATCACACAAAACTATCAGCCGAATGCAAAAGGTATTCAATCTGATATACATCCGTTCAGAAAATATTTTGAAGAATTGAAAGTGGGTGATCAGATCATTACAGCAAAAAGAAAGATTAAAAGTGAAGACATCGATGCTTTTGCAAAACTTAGTGGTGATCATTTTTATGCGCATAAAAAAGAAACTGATTTTTCAGGAACCATGTTTGAACAACAGGTGGCTCATGGATATTTTGTGTTGAGCGCAGCAGCAGGGCTTTTTGTTGATGGAAGTGAACTTGGACCAGTTCTGCTGAATTATGGAATTGATGAATTACGCTTTACCAAACCCGTTTATCCAGGAGCAGAACTCACAATCCGCTTTACCTGCAAGGAAAAACTTCCGCAGGATCCTAAAGATGAAAACGATATTCCAAAAGGAATTGTCAAATGGCTTGTGGAAATGCTTGATGAAACCGGTGAGCATGTTGGAATAGCAACGATCCTTACCATGGTGAAAAGAAAAAATCAAAAGTAAAAAATCAAAATTCAAAATATTGTTCAGACTAACTACCTGTTGAGCATACTTGTGAACATTCCTTTTTTAATTTTTAATTTTGACTTTTGACTTAATAGTAATTTATGTCTAAGGATATCATCAATGGCTATGTAAACACGGAAACCCACCAGGGAATTACAACGATCGAGTTTTTTCATCCACAAAGCAATTCACTTCCGCACTGGATACTGCAGGATCTTGCTTCCGAGATTCATGATGCAGGTAAGGACAATGAATCAAAAGTGATTATACTCCGCTCTGCAGGAGAAAAAGCATTCTGCGCTGGTGCATCATTTGATGAACTGACTAAAATTGACAGTTCCAAAAAAGGATTTGAATTCTTCAGCGGTTTTGCAAATGTGATCAATGCCATGAGAAAATGTCCGAAGTTGATTATTGGCAGGATACATGGAAAATGTGTAGGCGGTGGCGTTGGACTAGCCAGTGCAGTAGACTATGCCATTGCAGTTGAAGGCGCCGAGATAAGACTTAGTGAACTGGCAATTGGTATAGGTCCATTTGTTGTGGGTCCTGCCGTGCAAAGAAAAATCGGGCTGTCATCTTTTTCCCAACTGGCTATTGATGCTACCATGTGGCGTAATGCAGACTGGGCAAGAAGAAAAGGTTTGTATGCCGAGCTCCATTCCAATGTTGAAAACATGGATGAATCAATCAGAAGACTTTCCAGCCAGTTGTCACATTCAAGCCCGGAAGCCATGGCAGAGATGAAAAAATTATTATGGCATGGTACAGATGAATGGGATCAATTGTTACCCCACAGAGCTGAGATCAGTGGTCGCCTTGTGCTAAGTAATTTTTCCAAAGAAGCCATTTCGAAATTCAAATCGAAAGCATAACAAGTTCGTGGAGCAATTTTCACAGGAAAATTATCACCGGCTGTGTGACGATCTTGGAAATAAAGATCCTTACCTTAATCGTATTCTCGATGATTACGGATATCCTCCATTCTGGACACGTCCCAATACTTTTGAAACGCTGGTACTAACCATTCTTGAACAACAGGTGTCGCTTGCATCAGCCTATGCAGCATATAAAAAACTGAAAGAACTGACAGGCACTATTGAACCTGCATCTCACCTGCTACTTACAGATGAACACCTGCAATCGTGTTACTTAAGCAGGCAAAAGATCCGTTATACAAGGGAACTGGCACAGGCAATTGTTTCGAAACAAATCAACCTGGAGAAATTAGCAGGTCAACCAGGTGAAGAAGTAAGGCTGGTACTGAAAAAAGTAAAGGGAATTGGTGATTGGACGGTAGACATCTATCTCATACACGTGTTGCAGCGAACAGATATTTTTCCTGTGGGCGATCTCGCACTTATCAATGCTGTTAAAATGATCAGGAATAGTCCGGAGATGACAAAAGAGGAAATATTGAATATATCAGAACCCTGGAAACCCTATCGCTCCATCGCCACTATGATGCTGTGGCATTATTATATTAAGAAGAAGAACATTAAACTTCTGCATTGAGAAATACGAAACAATAACGATCTGCCATTATAATCTTTCAACACAAAATATTCAATATTCAATTTTCAAGGAATGATTGAATATCCAAATGAATGGTTGATGTACAGTCGCGAAGCGCATAGCGAGAAGCGCGCAGCTTCATCACATATATAGTCCGCCATCCACGCTAATCACTTGCCCCGTAATATAAGCACTGAGTTCACATGCGAGGAACAGCGTTGCATTGGCAATATCTTCTGCAGTGCCGAATCGCCCAAGAGGAATACCGGATTTATATTTGTCTGCCTGTTCGCCTTCCTTCAGATACGATGTCATGTCTGTTTCAACAAAACCTGGTGCGATGGCATTGCAGCGGATGTTACGGCTACCCAGTTCCTTTGCAACAGACTTAGTAAATCCAATCACACCTGCCTTGGATGCAGCATAACTTCCCTGGCCCGCATTCCCCATCAAACCAATCACTGAACTCATATTGATGATGCTGCCACTTTTTGCTTTCATCATTGGGCGGATCACCTGCTTTGTCATGTTGAATACGCTCTTGAGGTTAGTCTGTATCACATCATCCCATTGTTCCTGCGTCATGCGCAGCAATAAATTATCTTTTGAAATGCCTGCGTTATTAACACATATGTCCAGGCCACCAAATTCTTTTACAACGTCATTGACAAATGCTTCACACTGTGAAAAATCCCCGGCATTACTCCGGTATGCCTTTGCCTTCACTCCCATACCTTTCAATTTCTCCTGGAGTGCATTTGCTTTTTCCGCACTTCCTTCACTCACATAAGTCAGTGCGATATGCGCACCGTGTTCAGCTAATTTAATGGCAATACCTTCCCCGATTCCACGTGCCGCTCCTGTAACAATGGCTACTTTACCTTCCAGTAATTTCATTCTTTGATTTTTGTAGTCAGCAAATGTAGTTAATATCAACTTTGATATTTTTCACGGGATTAACTATTAGCTCAGCCAGCTGGATTCAAATTAATAGCATCACTACAATAAATATTACCTGGCGGTAAATAAAAAGGCAGATAATAAATAAGACGAAAAATAAAAGTGCCTTAACCAGTGCTTCAGCGAATAATACGCCATAAAATCTAATGAACTCGAGGATCAGCATTGTTAATGTCAGGAGGCACTGAATAATTAAAAATCCTGGCGAATCACCATAATCAATTTCAATATGAAATAAAGATGATATTCCGAGGATCAAAGCAGGAAGCAGAATAAAAAAGAACAACAGGAAAAAAGAATTAAACTCCGTTGATAAAATGAAATGGTCAAAAAAATATCTTTTCTTATTTCGGAACAGTAGGTTTAAAGATAATGCTGTCAATGGAAGCAACAGTAACATGAGTATTTTGGCAACCTTTGGTGATACATGATCGAACTTTTCCACAAGTTCTTTTTCTGAAAGGTGCTGATGTTCCATTTTATGTAAGGCCCAGTTCCTTGAATAATATAAATGGATTTGATTGTTGTTACCTATATGACTTCCTAATGAAATGTTCATTCCCTGCATCAAAGGAAAGAGCAGGTAAATTACAATAGAGATAAGAAATAACGATACAGGCTTAAAGTAAGGACTTCGCCTGCCTTCGCAAAACTCTTTGGAAACAAAA
>JBJMLW010000504.1:0-2707 GCA_045805105.1 Flavisolibacter sp.
ATATCATTTATTACGGGCAATGTGATTGCCTTTATTGTAGCAATCCTTGCCATCAGGTTTTTCATCAAATACCTGAAAGCATACGGATTCAGGGTCTTTGGTATTTACCGGATTGTACTGGGTGCTGTTTTACTTCTTTTGATACTGGCAGGGAAACTGTAGGAATATCGAATATCGAATAATGAATAACGAATAACGAAGTATTCTTTTCTCCTTCATATATTTACTATCATGCCAACTGCTTCAAAAAGGGTAATAAATGGATGGGCCATGTACGACTGGGCCAACAGCGTTTATAACCTCGTTATCACCACAACGTTCTTCCCGATTTATTTTATCGCGGTAACTGAAAACAAAGATGGCAGCGACATCGTGCATTTTATGGGAAGGGATTTTGTCAACTCATCGCTGTACGACTATACACTGGCTACTGCATATTTGCTGATTGCCATCTCCTATCCAATTCTCACTTCCATTGCCGATTCAAGAGGTAACAAGAAAAATTTCATGCGTTTTTTCTGTTACCTGGGTGCATTTGGCTGCAGTCTGCTTTTTTTCTTCGACAGTACAAATCTGTGGCTGGGTCTGTGTGGCTTCATGCTCGCGGCAATGGGTTTTGTAGGAAGCCTGGTTTTTTACAACGCGTTCTTACCTGAAATTGCGGCACCTGAAGACAGAGACAAGGTGAGTGCAAGGGGTTTCTCATTTGGTTATATCGGGAGTGTACTGATGCAAATCATCGGCTTTGCACTGGTTCTTACAATGAAAGGTAATGAAGGCCGTGCATCACAGATCACTTTTTTACTTGTGGGAATCTGGTGGGTCAGCTTTGCACAGATTACCTTTTCAAGGTTGCCTGAATCGAAAAAGACAAATTATAAACAGGGGAATGTTTTTAAAGTTGGTTTTGCAGAAGTTAAAAAGGTGTACAATGAAGTAAAAGACCAACCCGTACTCAAAAGATTCCTTCGCAGTTTTTTCTTTTACAGTATGGGTGTACAAACCGTTATGCTTGCAGCAACTCTTTTTGGAAGCAAATTACTGGGACTGGAAGCAACGAAATTGATTTTTACCATAGTACTGATCCAGCTGATTGCTATTGGGGGCGCAGTGCTTATGAGCCGACTGTCTTCCAAATTTGGCAATATACAGGTGCTGATGGGTGTTATTTTTTTCTGGATTCTTATTTGTGTTTGTGCATATAAAATCGCGACGATGGCTGAACCTATAAGACCAGCGATTGCCAAAATTGAAGTACTGGAAAAACAAAAAAAGATCCTGGAAAAGAATTCTCCCAATTCTTCCGAAATCGGAAACATAGACACCCAGATCCGGGCTATAAAGACTGATATTGAACCAAAACAAAAACCTATTGAATATGGTTTTTATGGGCTGGCGCTCGCGGTAGGACTTGTTATGGGAGGCATCCAGTCATTAAGCAGGTCCACCTATTCCAAGTTAATGCCTGAAACAAAAGAAACAGCTTCCTATTTCAGTTATTATGACCTGACAGAAAAAATTGCCATTGTTCTTGGCATGCTCAGCTTTGGTTATATAGAAGAACTGACGGGCAGTATGAAAAATTCTGTATTATTTCTAATCGCTTTCTTTGCAATCGGATTTATCTGGTTATACCTCGCATTGAAAAAACAAAAGCATTTACAGACAACAGGATCATGAAGTTGTATTCAATCAATTCAGGATTTTTTAAACTAGACGGCGGAGCGATGTTTGGTGTTGTTCCGAAAAGCATCTGGAGCAAAATTCATCCACCCGATAATAATAACCTTTGTGACTGGGCGATGCGTTGCCTCCTGATTGAAGATGGCGACAGGTTGATTCTGGTGGACAATGGCATTGGGAACAAGCAGGATGAAAAATTCATGGGGCATTATCACCTTCATGGTAATGATTCGCTCGATAAATCGCTGGAGAAACATGGCTTTCACCGCAATGATATTTCTGATGTATTCCTGACTCACCTTCATTTTGATCATTGTGGTGGTTCCATCGAACGGGATGGAGACAAACTTGTACCGACATTTAAAAATGCTATTTACTGGAGTAATGAACAACACTGGCAATGGGCGGTTCAACCTAATGACCGTGAAAAAGCTTCATTCCTGAAGGAAAACATCCTGCCAATAGAAGAAAGTGGCCAGCTTCGTTTTATTAAACATCCACTTGAGGATTCCGGTGACTGGACATCCAATTCACCATTAATATATTCAACACCCTTTACAGAAAATATCTCGGTAATCTTTGTTCATGGACATACCAATGCCATGATGCTGCCGCAGATCAGTTATAAGGATCGGACAATAGTTTATATGGCTGATCTGTTACCTTCCGTTGGTCATCTTCCTATTCCTTATGTCATGGCATATGATATGTTTCCCCTCACAACATTGAATGAAAAGAAAACATTCCTTAGCCTGGCACAGCAAAACGATTATGTTTTATTTTTTGAACATGATCCCAGGATTGAATGCTGCGATCTGCAGGTGACAGATAAGGGAATCAGGCTACGCGAGACATTTCTGATCGCTGATATTTGATAATTGTCGCAGCCGACAAACAAAGGCTTTTATTCTGAAGTAGGAGAGGCTTTTGATTACATCCGGTTTTGATTTGATTTTACAATTAGTGTTAGTTTTCCTTTCCACCTTTTCTTGAAAAAAAAGGTGGAGCCCAAAATTCAAGGCGA
>JBJMLW010000505.1:0-3488 GCA_045805105.1 Flavisolibacter sp.
TGCCGCCAGGTGCAATGCAGAGTAGCTATGTACGGACAGGATAAACGCTGAAAGCATCTAAGCGTGAAACCTTCCTCAAGATGAGTTTACTTTTAAGAGCCGTAGTAGACGACTACGTTGATAGGCTACAGGTGTAAAGCTAGTAATAGCAAAGCCGAGTAGTACTAATTGCTCGTAAGCTTTAATTTTTTTCTTTCAACGCTTTTGCGTCGAAAGAGCAATAGCTCCGCTAACAACTTCCAATATGTTACTTTATTTATTATGTTGAATTTTGTATTTTGAATGTTGCATGATCTCACATTCAACATTCAACATACAACATTCAACATATTTACCTTTTTATGGTGATTTTGCCGAGGGTGTTCACCTCTTCCCATACCGAACAGAGAAGTTAAGCCCCTCATGGCCAATGGTACTGCACCACAATGCGGGAGAGTAGGTAGTTGCCATATTTTTTAAAAGCCTTTCAGAAATGAGAGGCTTTTTTATTGAATTCAAGGAAGAATTTTCAATATCCAATTTTCAATATTCAAGTCAGTTCGAAAATAGTTTGACTGATGGACAAACTTGTCCTTTGAAAATCGATTATTGGATATTGAATATTCATATTTATCGCTCTTTCAATTAAGTTACTCAAATTTGTTCCCCGATGCATAACTAAAATGCATCGACATCCCCGGAAGATCCACATCACTGATCTCCATTTGAAATAATTCTTCCGTGATGAGCCGATACATGATCCGGGAATCATAATCCTTTACATGGTTGATCTCAATATGATTCTTTTTCAATACATCAAGTACCATTTGCAATTCATCCTCCAGCTCATGGTCGCTCATTTCCATTTCGTTTCTGAAATCAGGTTTTCCAATCTTGTCGAATACAGTTACCTGCCTCGCACTTCTCCATGCTTCTTCAAATGACTGTACATGCTGCAAAAAAATATTTTCAATTTCCGGAGGGAGGTCTCCGCTTCCTCCGAAAATTCCTCCGGTTTCGGCCTGCATTTTTATTTTCATGATTTCATTTTCCATGCGCAGGTCGTCATAGCGTTCCAGGCGCTCATCGTGGTTGAAGTCAGGTGTCATAATTTGTGGTTTAATCTGTGATACAGGAAAATTAAATCCTCCATTATTTTTTGTCAGGTGAACATCCTCATAATTATCTGTGATTTTTCTACTCTCAAATCCATAACATACCGAAAAATCAGGTGTCTTTCACTTGCCGGTTGAAATAAAAGAAAGTATAACATCCACTGATTCCCGAACTTCACCCTATATGAACCGGAAAGAAACCGTTCTTCTTGTTTTGCTGGCAGGAATCAATTTTACGCACATCCTGGATTTCATGATCATGATGCCCCTGGGTAATTACCTGATGCCTTATTTTCATATTAATCCACAGCAATTCACTATGCTGGTAGCGGCTTATACACTCAGTGCCGCTTTTTCAGGATTCATTGCTGCATTCTACGTTGACAGGTTCGACAGGAAAAAAGTTTTGCTTACAGGATATGCCGGTTTTTTATTAGGAACACTTGCATGTGGATTTGCTCCTTCCTATCATCTTTTACTGGCAGCGCGATTGCTTGCGGGAACATTCGGTGGCTTAATTGGTGCGCAGGTACTATCAATTGTTTCCGATGTGTTTGAATATTCCAGGAGAGGTGCCGCAATGGGTGCCGTGATGTCGTCATTTTCCATTGCATCCACATTTGGTGTTCCATTCGCTCTTTACCTTGCTAACCTTTTTTCATGGCATGCGCCGTTTATTCTTGTTGGATCAGTAGGTATCATTATCATTCCGCTGATCATGAAATTTGTTCCCTCGATGAAAAATCATATTGAAAGAGATCCATTGAATACATCCAGAAAAAAAGATGTTTTGCTGGATGTATTAAAACATCCACGTCAGCGGCTGGCATTATTATTTTCCGGAATGATCATGATGGGACATTTCCTTATTGTTCCTTTCATTAATCCGTTTATGGAATTTAATAATCACTATACCAAGAAACAGACACCAATGATCTATCTCGTTGGTGGTATCGCTTCTTTTTTTGCTGCGAATATGCTGGGCAAATTATCCGACCAGCACGGGAAGATGCGTGTGTTTACAATTTGCGTACTGCTTTCTTTGCCTCTTGTAATTATTATTACACAGTTGCCCCGAATATTTTTTCCCCTGGTACTTGTTCTTTTCGGATTGTGGTTTATTCTTTCAACCGGCAGAGGTGTTACAGCGCAGGCAATGGTAAGTAGTGTTGTTGAACCACAAAAGCGGGGAAGCTTTATGAGTTTCAACAGCAGTATACAGCAGCTGGGTACTTCTTTCGCTTCACTGTTTGCAGGATTTATTGTTGTGAATGGAGAAAACGGAGAGATATTCCGTTATGAATGGCTTGGATATTCAAGTGTATTCATCCTGCTTACTTGTGTGATTATCGGACTCAGGATATTCCGTAAATCCGACCAGTTGCTTACGCACGTTCATGAACCTGTTGCAGTTCCGGCTGATTAATTTGTAAGCCTGTATACAGGATAACGCATGTGAGCGGGTTCATAATAAGGTGAATTCTGAAAAACAAAATTCAGCTGTGTATTTCCATTCTTTGCAAAAGTTGAATCTGCAGTACGGCGCTGGTCCAGTTTATTTTTTAAATCGGGATTGCTTTTCAGGTAATCAGCTGCTACATCTTCAAAGTGATAATCTGAATAACCTTCTTTCTGTCCCAGAATCGGATCAAAAAAATTCCATGCAAAATAACTGTCTTCCGCCTGTGGTTCCAGTGTTTCAACCAGGAATCGGTTTGCTTCCTGGTTGAGTGGAATAAAATAATCCCCTTTGCGGAATCGTACTGCTTCCCTGTGTTTCGAAACCTGTACTCCGGCATTTACGTGATGCCCTTCGAAAGGTCTTTGACCGGATTGATAACTTTCAATTCGATACCATTCAATTTCAATAGTTGAATCATGCGCGAGCCTTCTCATGATAACTCCATTAGCTAATAACCTGTCTGCTACCTTGTACCAACCCTGTGGAATGATGTATGCTTTTGGTTTTAATATAGATAAAGTGTCGATGTATTCATTGTAAAATGGAACCTGTTTTTCAAAAGGTTTGTCCCTGTTATAGTACAGTCTTGGTAAGCCGGAAACACCACTAACCTTGTGTTCAGCTTCATATCCCTTAAATGTAATCGGGGTAGATTTTGTTTTGTCCCACTTCCATGCAATAGGAAAACTTTCCTGTGTCAGCTGGCTTTTTATCTGTGCTTTGCGAATTGAAATTATTTCTGCTGAATGTGATGACGTGAACGAAATAAAACATTTCATCAGGTCTCGGGTAGCTTCCACTCTTTGCTGATATGGTTTGAGCATATGTGTTTCGGGAACAAATGAAAATGTAGTCCACAGTGAAGTGTACCCACTGCTGTAACGTGGGCTATCCCAGAACTCATTCCAACCTTTGTCCGGGGTTTCGCCAAA
>JBJMLW010000506.1:0-2063 GCA_045805105.1 Flavisolibacter sp.
ATGGTAAGCATGATCTCGTCATCAGCCAGTACGGCACTTACAGGCAGCACACCACCACTGAGTGCTTTTCCAAGAATAAGTATATCAGGATGTACTTCTTCATGATCGCAGGCGAGCATCTTTCCGGTACGACCCAGTCCGGTTTGTATTTCATCCGCCATAAAAAGAACTCGCGAAGATGCGCACATTTCAAATGCCTGTTTCAGGTAACCTTCATCCGGTATAACCACGCCCGCTTCACCTTGCAAAGGTTCAACAAGGAAACCTGTTACATCCGGATTTTTTAATGCATGTTGAAGTGCATGCAGGTCATTAAATGGAATGGTAATAAAACCCGGCATATATGGACCATAATCATTCCGTGCGGTTGGATCAGAACTGAAAGAAATGACAGCAGAAGTTCTGCCATGAAAATTATTTTCACATACAATTATTTTTGCGCCTTCTTCCCGGATGCCTTTAACCTTGTAACCCCATTTGCGCGCAAGTTTTATAGCAGTTTCCACAGCTTCAACGCCGGTATTCATGGGAAGAACCTTATCATATCCGAATAGCCGTGTAATGTATTGTGCATATTCTCCCAGCAGATCACTATGAAATGCACGGCTTGTGAGCGTGAGCCGGGCTGCCTGCTCCACTAGTGCAGAAATGATTTTCGGATGGCAATGACCCTGGTTAACGGCAGAATACCCGCTGAGAAAATCATAATACCTGTTTCCATCTGTATCCCAAACAAAAACTCCTTCGCCGCGGTGTAGAACAACAGGAAGCGGATGGTAATTATGGGCACTGTAACGTTCTTCCAGGTCCAGGTAGTTTTGTGCAGTCGTAATTGATTCCTTCATGGAATGATGTTGTATGTTGAATGAGGAGAAAAAGAATGAAAACCAACTGTATTCACCATTGACGAATCACGATTCAGGATTTTCGTCAAAGTGCGGGTACACAATGCACATCAGTGATTGAGAAGATCGAGATTACCTTTGAGGAATGAGGTCATAGCAATTCCGTAATTGAGTCATAAAAATATAAAAATAAATGTCATATAAAATTCCTCCTTCAACAAGGATCGGCCATGTACACCTTAAAGTTGCTGATCTTGACAGGGCACTTGGCTTTTACCGCGACCTGCTTGGATTTGAAATTATGCAGCGGTATGGAACGGGTGCTGTGTTTCTTTCAGCTGGTGGATATCATCATCATATCGGACTTAATACATGGTATAGCAAGGATTCACCACCAGCACCTGTAAAATCAGCCGGACTTTTTCATACTGCCATTCTTTATAATGAAAAAAAACAACTGGCTACCGCTCTGAAAAGATTAATTGAAGCCAAATATCCCCTCACCGGCGCATCAGATCATGGAGTATCTCTCGCTATTTACCTAGATGACCCTGACCATAATGGGGTGGAACTTTACTGGGACCGACCGAAAGATGAATGGCCCTTTGATAAAGATGGAAATTTAATGATGGTTACAGAGGCACTGGATTTAGCAGGATTACTGAAAGAAGCGGAGTAGAGAAATGGGATTCGGGATTTGCGACCAGGTTCGGAAAAACAATCTCATTTTTAGTTAACTGTGTTTCTCCGTGTCCCTTTGTTACTGTGGTTAATTTCTATCGCCCATTATAAATAACACCTGTTGTTGGTGTTTCATATAATTCTATCCGGCTGAGGCGGGAAAGAAGTGGTTTGATTTGTTGCCAGATCCATAAAGTCATGTTTTCTGCTGTCGGGTTTTCCAGTCCGGGAATGTCATTGATCAGTTTATGATCCATCTGGTCAATAACAACACTTACAATGTCTTTAAGTTCTTTAAAATCCATGAGCCATCCGAGTTCAGGATCAGGCTTTCCTTCAATTACAACACGTAGCCTGTACGTGTGTCCATGCATGTTTTTACACTTATGTCCTTCGGGTACATTCGGAAGAAAATGCGCTGAATCGAAAGAAAACTCTTTATAAATTTCCATTGCCGCAAAAGTAACAAGTTGGCTGTTAATGCAGCTGTAAGTAGGATGCCAAGAGCAAAAAGAGGATGAAAGATAAGAAAGCATA
>JBJMLW010000507.1:0-4457 GCA_045805105.1 Flavisolibacter sp.
ATCATCAGGCCCCAAATCGGCAGGTTTGTCCGCTGTGAAGTAGCTTTTAATAATTTCAGGAAAAGAACTTTCGTTGTATTAATACAACGAAAGTTCTTTTCCTGAAATTATTAAAAGCTACTTCACAGCGGACAAACCTGCCGATTTGGGGCCTGATGATGAAGAATGTTTATAGTGTAGGCTTTGGTCAACTTGAGCCAACCGATTTCAAACTGGATATTGTTTATGAAGAACCAAGCCTTGGACAAAAAAGATATCTGCCTGCACAGGTAACCAATGTTCCGCTTGTACAACAGGGAACACCGATTCTAACTCTTGTAAACCTCGACAGGCTCAATAACCAGAATGACCCGCAGCCGGATGGTGTGTTCGATTACATTCCTGGCTACACTGTCATTCCCTCACAAAGCAGGATCATCTTTCCTGTACTGGAACCTTTCGGAAGGGATCTTGAATATGCCGTGATTCCGTCTGAACGACCGAATTATATTTTTTATCCGTTGTATGATACCATCAAGGCAATTGCACAGAACTATGCAAACCTCAACCGGTATAAACTTGTTGGTAAATCAAAATCATCCAGCAATACAGACTACCAGCTTGGATTTAATATTCCAAGGGGGTCAGTAAGTGTTACTGCAGGCGGACAGATACTCCAGGAAAATATAGATTACGAAATCAATTACGATCTCGGTACACTTCGTGTGATCAATCCTGCAATCATTAATGCCAATCTTCCTGTGCAGGTGCAATTTGAAAACAATGCCACGTACGGCATACAGCAAAAAAATTTCATGGGTTTACGGTTCGATTACCTGATGAATAAAAATCTTACACTTGGTGCAACAATGGCAAGACTTGGTGAACGACCTTTTTTTACCAAGCAGGGTTATGGTGAAGATCCCATCCGCAATACCATGTACGGTGTTGACTTCGATTACCGCAATGATGTTCCAAGGATAAGTAAATGGCTCGACAAGCTCCCTTTCTATTCAACTAAAACGATGTCTTCAATCACTGCGTATGGTGAAGCAGCTGTACTTGATCCCGGGCATGCGAAACAGATCGGAAAAGGAAGTGAGGGCGCCATTTACGTTGATGATTTTGAAGGAACACGCAGCAGCATTGACCTTCGGTTCCCGCTAATCAGCTGGACACTTGCTTCTGTTCCGCAAAAATCTCCTAACGATTCACTACCGGACCAGTTTCCTGAAGCACAACTTCAAAATAACCTCGCAAGCGGATATAAACGTGCACGGTTTGCATGGTATAATATTGAACAGGTTCTCCAGGAAAAAAATAATAACAATAACCCGATGAAGGGAATGCCTGGTTTCCTGACTGAAATATCCAAACCTGAAACAAGACAGGTACTTCAATCAGAAATTTTTCCGCAAAAATCCAATGACATCGGTCAGGCAATTCTTACAACTTTCGACCTGGCTTATTATCCTGATCAGCGCGGACCTTATAATTTCAGAACGCAAAACCTCACCACAAACGGAAGACTACTGTCTCCAAAAAAATCATGGGGCGGTATCATGCGTAATATCGACCAGACAGATTTTGAAACCAGTAACATTGAATTCATAGAATTCTGGTTGCAGGATCCTTTTGTCAGCAAGCCAGCAAGCAAGGGTGGTGAATTATATTTTAACCTTGGAAATGTATCAGAAGATGTTTTGCGGGATGGTAAGCGCCAGTATGAAAATGGTTTGCCAACACCAAGCAATCCGGATATACCTGTTGATTCGACAGTATGGGGACAGGTGCCACGCAACCCGGTGCAGGTAACCAATGCATTCAGTAATGATCCGAATGATCGTCCATCGCAGGATGTTGGCTTTGATGGTCTTACAGATGAAGGTGAGAGAACTAAATTCAAGAATTATCTTGATTCACTTGCAATTCTATATGGTCCTCAGTCAGCGGTTGTGCAGAATGCTACCAATGATCCATCAGCAGATAATTTTAAAGGGTATCGTGATGCTTCGTATAATCAGAAGGGCATACTCGAGCGTTACAAAAATTTCAATAATCCTCATGGAAATTCACCTGTTGCGTCGCAGGGTGATGAATTTTCAAATGCCTTTACACTTTATCCGGACCAGGAAGAATTGAACCGTGATAATACCATGAACGAAGTGGAAGAATACTTCCAGTATAAAGTGGAGCTGAAGCCTGGAATGACTACACAGAACAATCCTTACATCACCGATACACGGGAAGTTTTTTATCAGCCGCTTGATGGTAGTCCGCAAAGAAGAGAGCTCTGGTATCTTTTCCGTATTCCTATAAAAAATTTCCAGACAAAAGTTGGCAACATTCCTGATTTCAAATCCATCCGTTTCATCAGGATGTTCCTTACAAATTTTGAAGACAGTACGGTGCTTCGTTTTGGAAAGCTGGAACTTGTAAGAAACCAATGGAGAAAGTTCACTTACGTTGTTGATACTACCGGACAACAGGCAAACCTTCCTGCAAATGATCCTACAAAGGTGGATATCCTTGCTGTAAATATTGAAGAGAATGATGAACGCTTCCCCATCCCTTATCGCCAGCCACCCGGAGTTGAAAGACAATCGCAGCTCAGTAATAATAATGTTGAATTGCTCCTGAATGAACAGTCGCTGAGCATGAAGGTGACCAACCTTCAGGGAAATGATTCTCGTGGATTATTTAAATCAATGAACCTGGATCTTCGTTCATATGGAAGGATATCGATGTTCATGCACGCAGAATCTTCTTCAAAGCCTGGCATTGACATCCGCGATAACGATATGAATGCAATCTTCAGAATCGGTAATGATTATGTAAGTAATTATTATGAGATACGCATTCCGTTGAAAATAACACCATGGGGTACACATGATTCATTAAAAATCTGGCCTGCTGCAAACAACCTTGACTTTGATCTTAATGAACTCACCAACCTGAAGATCAGGCGTAACAGTTCAACCAATCCGAGCGATTACTATTCAGAGGTACATTCCGATGGAAAAACATATGCCATATTCGGAAATCCAAACCTCGGTGAAGTACGTGGCATCTTCATGGGTATTGAAAATGCAACATCCAATAATATCAATGGTGCAGAAGTGTGGTTTGATGAAATGCGATTATCAAAGCTTGATGAAAGAGGAGGTTGGGCAGCGATCGGGCGCGTAGACCTTCGGCTGGCTGACCTGGGAAGCATATCACTCAGCTCAAGTTACAGAAGTGTTGGTTTTGGAACGCTCGAGCAAAATGTAAATGAACGAAGTAAGGAAGATTATTTGCAGTATGATGCCAGCACGAACCTCGACCTGGGTAAACTGGTACCTAAAAGGGCTGCGTTACAGATTCCTGTTTATGCTGGTATCAGCAAAACCATCAGCAAGCCTGAATATGATCCTCTTGACCTCGATATCCGGCTGAAAGATAAAATAGATCATGCTAAGGACAAGCAGCAGGGTGATTCGATCCAGTCAGTTGCTGTTGACGAAACAACAATCAAAACAGTCAACTTTACCAATGTAAGAAAGAACAAGACCAACGGAAAGAAGCCGCAGTTGTGGGATATTTCGAATATTGATCTCAGTTATACATTTACGCATCAAACACGAACGTCACCGATCATAGAACTCGAAGACGTGAAGAGAACACGTGGTGCAATAGCATACAACTACAGTCCGCAACCGCACTTTGTTGAACCATTTAAAGCATTAATTAAGAACCAGTCGAAATGGTTGTCGCTCATCCGGGATTTTAATTTTAATTACAAGCCCTCGCTGATTTCTGTTAAGGCAGATGTGCAAAGGCAGTTTGGTGCATTACGTTCAAGAAATTTTGGTACAACATTTAAATTACCTGAAACCTATAACAAGTATTTTTACTTCGATCGGTTTTATAACCTTCGCTGGGACCTTACGCGATCCCTCACTTTTGATTTCAATGCCGTAAACAATGCACGCGTTGATGAACCTGTTGGCAGAATTGACACTGAAGAGAAAAAGGATTCTGTGAAGAAAAATTTCTGGAACGGTGGACGCAACACACACTATCATCATGAAGGAACACTGTCGTATACTTTACCAACTTCTAAAATCCCTTTGATAGACTGGACTACATTCCGCGCAAGTTATACTGCCAAATACGACTGGCTTGCAGGTTCTTTGCTCGACAGGGAGCTGGGTAATACACTTGTGAATGGACAAACAACCGTGCTTACCGGTGATTTCGATTTCGACAGGCTATATCAAAAATGGAAATTTCTCCGTGCTGTTTATAATGATGACCTGACGAATCCACAAACCCCGAATACAAATCCAAAGCAAAAAACAGATACTGCAAAAAACAAAAAAGCAAAAAACCCGAATGAACTTCCACAGATTGGAAAAGTTCCAAAGTTCCTGGCGAAAATCGCAACATCACTGAAAAGGATCGGCGTCCAGTATAATGAAGATATTGGTACACTA
>JBJMLW010000508.1:0-5904 GCA_045805105.1 Flavisolibacter sp.
ATCCTGGGAAATATTTTTTGCATTTTCCAGAAGCTTTGCTGCATTGAGGGCACGAAAATTCTGCCCGTCAGGTGCCATGTATTCGGGATATGATGACTTTCGCGGGCTTGATTCACCAGCAACAGTAAATGGTGTGGAATTGCAATTCTGAATCCATCCTGATGCTGGGTTATAAACATGAACTACTTCATCGAGTGTATGAATTCCTTTCCAGTTGGTTGCAGATATACTTCCATCTACAGGCAAACCAAAATCGAATTTTGTGTCACGACGTGGCATGAAGTTGCCATGCCAGTAAGCAATATTTCCTTTGTCATCTGCAAACACAGTATTATTTGAATTATTCGAACGCATGTTCATGATGCGTTTGAAATCTTCAAAACCTTTTGACTTTGTTCGAAGCCATGATTGCATCAGGGCGTCAAGTGACCTGTTGTTTTCTTTCAGACTAAGGTATACGCCATTGCGTAATCCAAGAACAGGGCCGTGAATGGTTGACCAGGCAATGTATTGTTGTTCTTTTAACTGACCATTTTCTTTATAATTTACACTTATCTTTTTGGCTGTCGCAGGAATCCAGCGGCCATCATATTCATAAAACAGGCTGTCACCTTTTATTGTTGATTTCTCTTTATAAAGATCGGCTACGTCTGCATAGCTGGATGTATGCATCCATCCGCAGTGCTCATTAAATCCCTGGTAAACAAAGAAATTTCCCCAGGTAACTGCTCCATATGAATTCAATCCTTCTTCACTTACCATTTGCACTTCAGTCCTAAAATAAAAAGTAACATGTGGATTGATATACAGGATGGCATTTTTCGATTTTGTTCGCGATGGTGCTATGGCAAACCCATTTGAACCTGTAGGTTCAATAATAGGTTCTGCATGTTCGTTTGGAATAAATGATGTGGGATTTGATAATGGAAATAATGCACGGGTATCCTGCACGGTTAGTCCGCCAAATTGTGTAGCTGAAATACTCCCGTCTGTTCTCAGAAGAGCAAACCATGGTTCGAAATGAAAAATGATCGCTGGTTTTACTTCAGGATGTTTGTACAGGTAATAATTAACGCCATCAGCGCAGGCATCGAGCAATTTTCTGAACCAGGGAAGACTTTTTGAATAATCTTTTTTTGCAGCAGATGTATCATAGATCAGTTGCATCTGCAGGTCGTTATAGAATTCCGATATACCATATTTTTCGGATAGTCTTCCGAGCATTTCAAGATTATTTTCTTCAACCTGGTTAAAATTCTCTTCACATTGCGCATACATGAGACCGAAAACTGCGTCTGCATCTGTTTTACCATAAATGTGGGGTACGCCCCAGTTGTCACGGATTATGGTAACATTTTTTGCCTGCTTTTCATAACGCGATATTTCCTGCGGGGAAAATTGTTGTGAAAGAGCATTGATTGGAAACAACAGCAGGATTAATAAATAACGCATATAATTTTCTTGTGTGCATTGCGAATTTATATAGAAGCATGCAGATTATTCGTGATAATGATCTGCTCTTCTCAATATATTATTCAAGCTTTCTCGTGAGGTAACTGCTATAATCCGGCATTGCAACTTTATAGTCATGTTGCATAAGAGCGGATGTCAGGATAAAATCTGCTGTAGTTCTGTTGCATGCAATAATTATATTCCATGCTACTGCAAGCCTCAGCAAAGCTTTTACGTCACTGTCGTGTGGTTGTGCTTCCATGGGATCCCAGAAAAAAACGATGATATCAACTTTTCCTTCTGCAATCATGGCACCAAGCTGCTGGTCGCCACCCAGAGGGCCACTGAATAATTTCTGAACGGGATGATTCAGTTTTTCTTCAATCAGCCGGCCTGTTGTGCCTGTTGCAATCAATTCGTGTTTCACCAGCATGCTCTGGTTATAAACCGCCCAGTCGATGAGGTCTGCTTTTTTATTATCATGTGCCACGAGGGCAATCCTTTTTATGTGCCGGATAATACGGTTGTGCTTCATGGGATGTTTTACATTAATACCCGAAATTGAAAAACATCACCCTGAATGGCAAAATAATTTATTGATCCACTCTTTTTCTTGCATTGAGGTATTTGTCCCGCATCACCTTAGCCATAGGCTGGTCTGATGCCTTGCTTTCGAGCCAGGAAATAATGTCGAGGTAGGCAAATGACCTTGTTTCAAACCTGCTTTTTTCATACTGCTTGATCTTAAGCAATAATTTTTCAAATTCAGGTTTGAGTTTTCTTGCTGAAAGGTGAAAGGTATTACGAAGGAATTTAAACATTTCTTCTTCTATCACTGTCAGGTTTTCCATTTTCGCCATGAAACGGTAAACCGACTTGGTGAGGTGTTCCATGAGTTCAAAATTTCCCAGTTCATAATGCGCCAACAGGTGAAGCAGCCTGGAATAACACTGAAGGTCATTGCGAAGATCAACCTTCCAGTTAATGATCTTTTGCAGGTAATCGATTGATGTTTCAAAATCACCGCTTCCAAAATATAAAGAAGCAATTTTGTAATAAAAAACAAGAACACGATGCCGGTCGAGATATAATTCGTATTCTTTTAATTTTTCTTCAATGTATGGAACCAGCTCAAGTCCTTCTGCAAAAGTGCCACGCATGAAATGGCGGTTAATTCTTGCAGTATTTAGGTAAACAAATGTCTGTATCCTGTTATTCTCTACCTGGTTAACAATATCAGACTTGCTGAAATCTTCAAATTCCTTTAATACCATTTCGAATTGCTGGTAATTGCGTAAGTCGAAATGTGCATTGAGAAGGTTATGAATTCCCTTTATATAATGTGCAGGTTCTACCTGTATCATATCCGGCTCTTCATAAAAAAGGTCAACCCATTTTTGTGTATGCCTGTAATACATTACGAAATCCTGTCTGATAAATGCATACCAGCAAAAACACTGGTGCAGGTACAATCTTTCATAAAAGCCTGTCAGCTGTTGAGCGTTTTCGGGAAGGTGATCATGAAAAAATTTTTTAACTCCTGTTTCATCATTTTCATTGCGGGCATGACCATTCTTGATATACCAGCTGTAAAGCTGCAATGCAAGGTTGGATAATTGCGTGATCACCCTGCGCTTTTCATTTACTTCATTTGCTTCGGATGAAAGTCTTTCCGCCCTGTCCTGCATGCTACGTGTAATATGCAGTGTTTCAATTTTTTTTTCCAGGGAAATGATCTGAATAAGGAAACTATCCTGGTGATACTGATGGGCCATCTCTTTCAACCGGTCAAGAATTTTGAGGCTTTGGTGATATAATCCTTTATTGTAAAGTATCCGTGCATAATCGAGCTGCTCATGGAGCTGAATGTCTATGTTGCTATCACCACTTAGCAGCCGCAGGCTTGCAAGTACCTGTTTGTACAGGTGTGCCTTAATGTTGGAGAGTTGCTGCTTCTTGATAGCAGGTAGTTTTTTAAGAAGGACCTGCTCATCATACTGGCTCATTTTATCCAGAGCATCAAACAGCTGAATGATTTTAAGGTCTTCATTTGAGGAATTTCTCTTGATATATAGCTTGAAATTCCGTTTTTCTGACTTTTGCAGAGATTGTATTAACTGATATAAAGGTTCGGCAGAACGGTTGGGCATCGTAGCAAGATTTTCATAAAAGTCAATCCTGTCAAGGATCTTGGAGGATCCATCAACCTTTCAGCATTGTAAAAACCAGTTTATTTTATTCAAAACCGGCCCATACACCGTCTTATTTTTGTTCCAGACGATGAATGATACGAAAGCAGGAAGTTTGAGGGATCGTCATTAGAAAAACCAGACTTAAGTTTCTCTATTCATATAGCAAGCAATCGTTAGCACCCGCTGTTTCTACAGTGGGTTTTTCTTTTGGCAAGTTATATCTTTTAAGCGGAATATGTTAATGATGGTGAAAAGGGCTTATAGAATAGCAGATGCCCTTAAGAAGAATGGTTTAAATTCACCTGACCAGTTGCAAGCTATGTGTATTGTAGACACACATCTGGACAAAACCTTATTTTTGAAGATTGAATCCGGAATTTATTCAGCAATCAGAAAAACCAATGCAAAAGAAAGTAAGCCGTATCGGCGTTTTGACTTCCGGTGGAGATTCACCGGGAATGAACGCGGCGATCAGAGCGGTGGTACGGACGGGAATATATTATGGTCTGGAAGTAAATGGCATCATGCGCGGTTACCAGGGCCTGATAGAGGATGACATCTTCAAAATGGAAAGCAGGTCTGTCGCAAACATTATTCAGCGCGGCGGAACCATACTGAAAACAGCCCGTTGTAAAATTTTTCACAAACCCGAAGGCAGGCAGCAGGCATACGAAGTTCTGAAACGTCGTGGTATCAATGGACTTGTTATCATTGGCGGAGATGGTTCATTCAGGGGTGCTGTTGAATTCAGTAAGGAATTTGATATTCCCTGTATTGGCCTGGCCGGAACTATTGACAAGGATATTTATGGAACTGATTTTACAATTGGATTTGATACAGCGGTAAACACAGCTGTTGAAGCCATTGATAAAATACGCGATACTGCCGATGCCCATGACCGTCTTTTCATTATTGAAGTGATGGGAAGAGATGCAGGTTACATAGCATTACACAGTGGCATCGCCACCGGCGCTGAAAATATTTTAATCCCTGAAAGAAAAACAGATATCGAAGATATCATCCGTTCCCTACAGGAAAAAGAAAAAAGACAGAAGCTTGTAAACCTGATTGTGGTAGCTGAAGGTGATGAATTCGGCGGGGCAGATGAAGTAGCAAAAGCAGTGAAGGACCATTTACCTCAAACAGAAACACGCGTTTGTATTCTCGGACATATACAACGCGGCGGAGCACCTACATGCCTCGACCGTTTGATTGCAAGCAGAATGGGATATCATGCAGTGGAATGCCTGATACAGGGAAGACATAATGTTTTTGTTGGCATCATGAATAACAAGATGAATTATGTTCCGCTTGAAAACGTTGGAAAAAGAAAAGGACATATCAGTGATGAATGGATGAAAATTGTTAAGATCCTTGCCAGCTGATTACATACTTTAAGATTAAAGTTTAATATCAAAAATCAATACTATCAAAAAGAAACAAAGCGATACTGCAACCGAAGTTTCAACTAATGAAATTCAAACTATGGGTAAAAATGTTGACAAATATTTTCACAGGCAGATGGATAAAACTGCGGGTCTGGAACATACCTACCATCGGACAAAGATTGTTGCTACTGTAGGACCAGCATGTGATACATATGACAAGCTCCTGGAACTGGTAAAGTGCGGCGTAAATGTATTCCGGCTGAATTTTTCTCACGGTGCACATGAAGACAAGGCACAAATTATTGAACACATCAGGCAAATCAATAAAACAGAACCCTATAATATTGCTATCCTCGGCGACCTGCAGGGACCGAAACTCCGTGTTGGTGAAATGGAAAACGGAGGCGTTGATGTTGTGCCAGGAGATATACTAACGTTTACCAATGAGAAACTTGTTGGTACTAAGGAAAGAATTTATGTTTCTTATCCCAATCTTCATAAGGATGTCAAGATCGGCAACAAGATCCTTATTGATGATGGTAAACTTGAAGTAACTGTTACCGACATCCTGAAAAATAATGATGTCCAGGTGGAAGTTACCATGGGAGGAAAACTTTCTTCCAAAAAAGGAATCAATCTTCCTGATACAAAAATTTCACTTCCAGCTCTAACTGAAAAAGACCTGGTAGACCTTGAATTTATTATTGACCAGGAACTGGATTGGGTTGCTCTTTCATTTGTAAGAAGTGTAAAGGATCTGATCATCCTGCGGAACAAACTGCAGGAAAGAAAAAGCAAAACAAAGATCATCGCCAAAATTGAAAAACCTGAAGCAATAAATAATCTCAGGGATATTATTGTGGAAAGTGATG
>JBJMLW010000509.1:0-3816 GCA_045805105.1 Flavisolibacter sp.
CTTCATCGACCTTTACGGTTACATTGTAGATAATCATTACTGCAATTTTTCAGTATCAATTTCTAAAAAGATTGGACAATGATCGCTGTGTTTGATGTCTGGAAAAATTTCTGCGTCTTTCAGGTATGGTTTGAGTGAGTCTGTAACACTGATATAATCAATTCTCCATCCTTTGTTATTCAGTCGTACGCTTGGAAATATCTGGCTCCACCACGTGTAACGGTGTGGCTCCTTATGGAATTCGCGAAAGGTGTCAATCCATCCATTTGTATAAAATTTATCCATCCATGCTCTTTCTTCAGGGAGAAAGCCGGTAGTATTTTTGTTTCCTTTCGGGTTGTGAATGTCTATTTCCTTATGCGCAATATTATAATCGCCGCATAAAATGATATTGGGATGTGTTTTCCGCAATGATTGCAGATAATTAAAGAATTCGTCCAGCCATTGGTATTTATATATCTGTCTTTCATCTCCGGATGTACCAGAAGGGAAATAGGCATTTATCAAACGCACCTTTCCAAAATCAAGTTGCATTACTCTTCCTTCATTATCACTGATAGTATGCCCAGTTCCGCATTGTACTTTGTGGGGTTTTATTTTTGTAAAGACAGTTACGCCGCTGTATCCTTTTTTCTGCGCGCAAAACCAGTGGTCGTGATACCCAAGGTCATTAAAAACCTTTGCAGCTACATCAGCCTGTTGCGCCTTGTTTTCCTGGATGCAGATAACATCAGCCGGGTGTGTCTGAAGCCATTCAATAAAACCTTTCCTGATTGCAGCCCGGATACCGTTGACATTATAGCTGATGATCTTCATGAAGCAAATGTAATGTCTTAGAATATTTGAAACGCCGTTCATTAATCTGGCTAATATTCAATATGCAATGCTCAATACTCAATTTTCAATTGGATTTGTTGGTTAACCACAGTAATTAATCGCGGTATTGGATATTGATGGTTGAAAATTGATTATTGAACATTTCCTTACAACTGCAGGAGGTTTGCACGTTGGAAGAGGTATGCGTTAAAGAGTTCTTCATATGAATTATACTATTTTTAATGTTCTTATGTCGAATGTAAATCCCATTATACCTCCGAAAGAACATGTTTACCTGGAAGGTCCAAAAAGCAGGGGATATGAATTGACTTTTGCTTGGAAAGTATTCCGACAATTTCTGATGGGATTCCGATGTCTTCACTTTGTTGGTCCGTGCATAACTGTTTTCGGTTCTGCAAGATTTAAAGAAGACAATGAATTTTATAAACAGGCGCGTGAATTTGGAAAAAGGATCGCACAGATTGGTTTTACAACCATGACTGGCGGTGGCCCTGGAATTATGGAGGCGGCGAACAGGGGAGCTTTTGAAAATGGAGGACGATCAGTTGGATGTAATATCAGGCTGCCATTTGAACAGGTGGCCAATAAATATGTTCAAACGTCTGTAACGTTTGAACATTTTTTTGTGAGAAAAACATTACTGATTAAATATTCCTACGCATTCATCATCATGCCGGGAGGTTTTGGAACGATGGATGAATTTTTTGAAACACTGACACTTGTTCAAACCAAAACAATTACCGGATTTCCCCTTGTGCTCTTTGGTAAATTCTTTTATAAGGAACTTTGGGAGGCCATGCAGGACATGGCTGCGAAAGGTACCATTTCCAAGGAAGATATGAACCTGGTACTAATGACAGATGATGTTCAGGAAGCAATGGACCACATTATTAAATACATAAAAACGAATTATAAAATAATGCCACGGAAAAGACTCTGGTGGCTGCTCGAAAAAAGATAATCATGAAAAAATTCCTCTTTTCTATTCTTATTTGTCATTGTATGGCCGTTAATGCACAGAATTATACAATGCTTTCTCCTGATGGAAACATAAAGCTTTCAGTATCTCTCGATACTGGTGGTGAATGTAGATATTCCGTTTTCTACAAATCAAAACCCGTTATCGTTCCGTCATCACTTGCCATGCGTTTCAAGGATCCGGCGGTTACACTTTCACGGTTCAGCCTTGTAAACGTTGATTCATCCCACTATGATGTTACATGGAAAACAGTATGGGGGGAATATTCGAGTATCAGGGACAATCATAATGAAGTTGCGATGACTCTCGAGGATAAATCAGGATCCGGAATCAAAATGAAAATTGTTTTCCGGGTGTTCAATGAAGGTGTTGGTTTCCGTTATGAATTTCCTTCCCAGGAAAAGCTTTCTCATTTTATTGTTGCAGATGAACAAACTCAATTTCATATATCGGGTGATCATAATGTTTTCTGGATACCTGGCGATTACGACAGCAATGAGTTCGGTTATCACAAAAATAAATTAAGCGAAGTAGATGCCAGCATCAACAGTGCTTACACTGAAATTTCTGCGAAGTCATATATTCAGAAAAACGCAGTTCAAACGCCATTGATGATGAAGACTTCTGATGGTCTTTATATTAATATACATGAAGCAGCACTCATCAACTACCCGGCGATGGATCTTGTCATCAATCAGTCTGATTTCACACTGACATCTCTGCTTGTTCCTGATGCAGTAGGCAATAAAGCTTACCTGCAAACACCTGCGCAAACCCCGTGGCGAACCATTATTGTGAGTGATAAGGCTACCGATATTATTCCGGCAAACAGGATGATCCTGAATCTGAACAGTCCTTCAAAAATTGAATCAACTGATTTTATTCACCCACAGAAATTTGTTGGAGTATGGTGGGAAATGCATGTAGGTAAAAGCAGCTGGGATTATAGCGGCGGGCAGGTAGGATCGCAACAGGCAACAAAGGTGCCCCATGGTGCCAATACAGCCAATGTAAAACGATACATTGATTTCGCATCGAAATATGGGTTTAATGGCGTGCTGGTTGAAGGATGGAATGTTGGCTGGGAAGACTGGTTTGGAAAATGGAAGGAGGACGTATTTGATTTCATAACACCTTATCCTGATTATGATGTGAACGAACTACAACGGTATGCAAAGGAAAAAGGTGTAAGAATCATTGCACATCATGAAACTTCAGCGTCTGCTACTAACTATGAACGATACATGGATACTGCCTATCGCTTCATGCTCAATCATGGTATGAACACAGTGAAAACCGGGTATGTTGGTTATATTATTCCAAGGGGTGAACACCACGACGGACAGTGGATGGTGAATCATTATGTACGTGTAGCGCAGAAAGCTGCTGGTTACGGGATCATGGTTGATGCGCATGAACCCGTTCGTCCAACCGGTGTTCATCGTACATGGCCGAACTGGATGGCATGTGAGGCAGCACGTGGAAATGAATTTAATGCGTGGAGCATTGGCAATCCTCCCGATCATGAAACCATTCTTCCATTTACAAGGCTAATGGGCGGCCCGATGGATTATACTCCCGGAATTTTTGAAATTAAAATGAGTGTTTATGACCCAAACAAAAAAGAACAGGTACATACAACGCTTGCGAAACAACTGGCTTTATATGTAACAATGTATAGTCCTCTGCAGATGGCAGCAGATCTTCCTGAAAATTATGAAGCGCACCTTGATGCTTTCCAGTTCATTCGTGATGTGGCCGTTGACTGGGATGATACAAAAGTTCTGCAGGCAGAACCGGGCGATTACCTTACGATTGCACGTAAGCAAAAGAATTCAGACAACTGGTTCCTGGGTTCTATCACCGATGAAAATGCGCGAACGTTTACGCAGTCATTATCGTTTCTTGATAACGGGAAAAGTTATATCGCTACCATTTATCGTGATGCACCGACAGCACACTGGCAGAATAATCCAAAGGCATATGTCATTGAGAAGTTC
>JBJMLW010000510.1:0-2338 GCA_045805105.1 Flavisolibacter sp.
AAAAAAATTCGGAATCTTTTTAATAAAATACGTCCATCAAAAGACAAACAGGCTGATCCGAGAGCCAATTAATGAATTCAGTACCAGGGTTTCAATTCCCTTTCAATTGAGGTACAATTTTTAATAATTTTTCATAAATACAATATCATGAACAGGGATATGCAAACACCTCACGGACCTCATTCACGAAAACCCGGCGATCCTACATATGCTTCACAGCCCGATGTTACACCGAGGAAAATCGGTGGTGACGATTCTCTCGAAAACAGTTCACCTAATGACAGTCATTCAGATGAAAAGGTAATTGTAAATGAACAAAGGGGTAATAAAACAGTGAATGCTCCTTCGCAAACTGCTGCAAATACCAGTGAATCTGCAGGATCAGATGAAGACATACTGGATTAGAATAAAGATGAGCAATTAAAAAAGGGCAGGATTATTAACTTCCCTGTGCGTCAGCAGGTGGATGTGGAAATTGTTATGGGAAGTTTGAATGGAAGGGTGTAGTTATACTACACCCTGTTTATTTTCAGGTTAATCAACTCTGCGGAAGCCGCCTGCAATTAATGATAATACAAAAAGTACCAGGAAAATGAAAAACAGGATTTTTGCAATGGAAGCTGCACCGGCGGCTACACCACCGAAACCAAATATGGCTGCGATAATTGCTATCACCAGAAAGATTAATGTCCACCGTAACATAACTAAAGTTTTTTGGTTAAGAATTTTATTTATTGGTTAAAGAACCATACCATAGCTAATTTAACCTACTAAGTCTGCGGGAATAATTCCGCTATCGTTGAGGAAATACTTCTACTAAATGCATTATGGCGTGTTGATTTTTAAAAGTGAATGTTTAAAAAAAACTGGTATTGTTTTTTCAGTCCGAAAAGCAGAAAGTGAGTCTTTTTTGTTGAGGGCGATTCAATTACATCAAATGCTAAAAATGAATTTATCGACAGCAGGTACATCAGGAGTACAGCTGGTCAATTCAGGAAAACCAACAATGCCTTTATCGGGTAGACAGCCGATTGTGGAAAGAAAGATCTCAGATCCTTCTTCTGCATTCCCACGGGGAGAAAGGTATCCAATCCCATCTTTTTTTGAAGACAGGATGAAATTCAGGGAAAGTGATCCGAAGTAAATTACCATGAAGACATTGGGCGCAACATTGTTGCGCTTTTTTTTGTTCCTTAACGGATGAGACTGTTTGGCATAAGCTGGATAAATTCCTCAATTCGGGGAAATTTAACCCCAAACACCCAATTTGAATTGATCATATTTAAATTATTTTTTCTGTACGCCTCTTTTCTTACCTTCTTAATTTATTGATAATCAATTATATAAAACATTATAGGAGTTGAAAATATTTTGGTGCTACACTTGTCTTATAAAGCATACGCCAAAATCACCACAATGATCAATCAGCGGTTAGCCCAGAAGCAACGTCTCAAAATCCTACCTCAACAGATTCAGTTGCTCAATTTCTTTCACCTGAACACACTCGAACTTGAACAACGGATTCAACAGGAAATTGAGGATAATCCATTACTGGAAGATCAGAAAAATGAATTTGAACCGGTAGTTGACAAGTATAATAAAGATTCGGTTCAGGATTACCAGGACTGGGAGGAATATGGTTATGATGACATTCCTGATTATAAAACGGAATACAGCAATTACCTGCACAATGATAAAGTTCCGGAAAGACCTGTTGTAGGTACGTACGATTACAGGAAAGCGCTTAAGGACCAATACAAACTAACGACAGATAATGAAAGGGAAATTGAGCTTGCAGAATTCATCATTGATTCGCTTAACGATTGTGGTTTGATGGAACAGCCACTGGAAGCCCTTGCAGAGGATATTTCTTTTAAGTATAATAAATGGGTTGAGCCCATTGAAATTGAATTGATACTTGAAAAAGTTCAGCAACTGGATCCTGTTGGCATTGGTGCCCGTAACATCAGAGAATGCCTGTTAATCCAGCTACACAGGCTAAACACAAAAAGGCCGGATGTACGGATGGCAATTCGTTTGCTCGAAGAGCATTTTACCGACCTACATAACAGGAATATGGATAAAATCAAAACACATTTATCCATCGATGAAGAGGAATTGAAGATCGTTTTACGCCTGGTAGCCTCACTCAAGATGAGGCCGGTGTGCGAATTGCAGGAAGGAGTTAATATCAATCAGAATATTTTGCCGGATTTTATCATCACAAGAAACGGAGACAATATTGAAGTGCAGTTGTACCGGCTCCGTTCCGAAAGTCTCAACATCAATTCATCATGGAAAGAGATGGCTGAGAACAATGCGAAAGTAACAACCGATA
>JBJMLW010000511.1:0-10468 GCA_045805105.1 Flavisolibacter sp.
GAAGGTAGCACCGGTGAACATGGAAGCAACACGGAAGTTAAAGGTGTAGGTTCCGGCAGTAGCAGCATTCACGGAATAATCCATCCAGTCGCCATTGTCCTGCCATCCTACATCCTGTCCGCCACCTGCATCAGAAGTATTTTCCACCTGAATGCCATACATACCACTGTAGGCTTCCGCCTGTACCCTGGTAGTAGCTGTAGTGGCAGGAGGTGTAACAGTTGCAGAAACATTTACTGTTACATCACTTGTATTGGAACCACCTGCATTATCAGTTGCTTTTAACCTGAATACATAGGTTCCCTGAAGAAGGCCACCAACAGACGTTGATACAGAGGTACCATTAGCAATCGATGCAGTGGATGGACCACTTACCTCGCTCCATGAATAGGAAGCAATCGTTCCGTCAGCATCAGAAGCAGATCCCGAAAGATTTGCTGAACTGACAGGAAGAGTTATGTTTTGTGTGCTACCGGCAGATACAGTTGGTAACTGGTTGGATGCAGATTGTGCAAATTCAAACCAGTTAAAGTTCCATCCACCATTAGCCTGTGTTGTATAAATTCTGAGTGTTTGTTGTCCTGCGGATAGATTCACATTCGCAGTCACAGTTTGCCAGCTCTGGAAGTTGCCTGTATTGGGAACGGTTACA
The DNA here is from genome assembly GCA_045805105.1 of Flavisolibacter sp. GTDB lineage: Bacteria > Bacteroidota > Bacteroidia > Chitinophagales > Chitinophagaceae > Flavisolibacter. Next base: position 653 of record JBJMLW010000511.1, read on the forward strand.
GTTGCCAGTGTAGTTCCATCACCTTTACGAAGCTGAAACTGTGCACCTGTGAACATGGAAGCAACACGGAAGCTTACAGCATATACACCTGTTGAAGAAACATTCACTGAATAATCCATCCAGTCATTATTATCCTGCCATGCTACATTTTGTCCTCCACCTGCATCAGAAGTGTTTTCCACCTGGATGCCATACATAGAAGAATAAGCTTCACTCTGCACACGACCAGGAATTGTAATTGGCGTAACCGGTGCAGAAGTTACATTCAGTACTACATCATCGTAAGATGAAGCATTATAGTTATCCTTAACAGTCAAACGGAAAGTATAGGTTCCTGCTGAAAGATTGCTGATGGAAGGGTTAGCAATAGATGCGTTGCTTAACACGGCTCCTGCAGGACCACTCTGCTGACTCCATGCATAAGATGTAATGTATCCGTCAGGATCAGAACCGCTTCCACTAAGCTGTGCTGATGAACCGGTAATATTCTGGTCTGCTCCTGCATTCGCAACAGGAAGCTGGTTGTTTACTGTTGGAGGTGGTGGAGCGTTTCTTGAAAACTGAAGCATCCACTCGAAAATGTTTTTGCCGGTTTCATCACGGTCAGTCTGGTTATATGCATTTGTCCAAGCATCATGCGACCAAACATCGTAAAGAGATTTTTTAGCCATCGGGTTCGGAGACGGTGATTCATTGATATAATCAACATATCCTGTGGTATAGGAAACATTCACAGTAGGATCCTGATTGTTATGAATAGCCCATACAGGAAGATTCGCACTTGCAATAGTGCGTGCACGTGCATGGTCAGGCCATGAAGCACCACAAATCGGAACGATGGCGGCCACCCTGCTACCATTAGCAGTACTGGCACCACAATAATCCCATACAGCTCCACCACCCATACTCAGACCTGTAAGGTAGATCCTGTTGATGTTCACTTTATAGTTGTTGACAACATAATTAATTACTTCATCCACATCAGGTGCTGAAGGCCAGTTGATAAACTGGGGAGAGATGACGATGAATTTAAAGTTCTGTCCATTTACATTAAATGATGTTGGGAACTGGCCATAACTGATAATCGCAGGAAGACCTGTATTAAGAAGCCTTGGAAGACCCCACTGGCTTCCGTCTCCCAGTTCACCAATTCCATGACAGAAAATGATTACAGGATAAGTTGTTGATGAATTCGGGTCGTACCCCTGGGGCAGGTATTCATAATACCCGTTTGTGTTATGCCCCATGGCAACATATTTTGCTGTTTGAACTTGTGCCCGGGCCTGGTTCAGGCCTAATGTTAAAATTAAAATTGCTACAATACGTAACAGTCGGGACGATCTTAGGTTTATCATAATGATGATGGTTAGCTAATTTTTGTTGTTATTCTTCTACACGTTAGTCTAGGTCAAGCTTTCGATTGGTTCGAGTTCTGCCGCTTCAGCGAATTCTGTGCCAAAAGAAAAGGGTGATAATTCTGGAGTGCAAATGAACTTACAAAATGATCTTATTCGATCAACTCTTAGCCAATTGCCGTTTTTTTATCGGTGAAATTTCCAATTTTTTAAGCAGAGATTTTGATCAGATCGCTTACTTCGTGTAGACTTCAATCATTCCTTTTGTTTCACCTCCTCTTCTTGGTGCATAAAAGGAATCTTTTATATGATAGTATTGCCTCAAAGAATTCCTGATCCGGAACGGATAAAAATTATTGAGTGTGGGGATGTATTCAAATAATACCAGGTCATATTCATGGTTGCGGATTTTCGATTCATATTCAGCAGCCTGCCTGTTAAACATGGAAACGCCAAGGTGATACCACAGAGGAATGTCGGCACCAGTCTCCTCCTGGTAGGGAATTTCCCTTACCAGTGGCGTCAGCTCAGACATATTTAAAACCCGTGGATGGTTTTTAACCACATCCATCTGCAACAGTCTGTTTATTCCTTCAACTGTTGGACGAGGCATATAAATTTTCCTAAAGGAATGGAGTGAAGTGAATGTCCACTCAGATAAGGGGACTTCTGAAGTATCCTGTACGAGCATATACGTTTTCCTGTTAACAATATTTTCTCCGCTGGAAGAAACAGTTTTTTCAACAGGCGCAAACCTGTTCACGATCCGTTGAAAATATTTCCAGTAAACATTACTCCACCATAATAAAATAAAAACTGCTGAAGTCAGCAAAGGCTTCCATAAGTTCAAATTAAGATTCAGCCGCGGTGAAAGAAAAGTAATAATAAATGCGAAAGCAAAACTGTGATAAAAAATATTATTATCAGGTGGCGTGTATGAGGTTACCTGGAAAATTGTAGCCTCTGCAAGTATACCCAGTGTCAGCAATAAAAAAAGTCCATCCCTTTTCTGTGTAATAATATTTGATGGCCTTTTAAATACCGTTAAAGAAATCAGGACGATGAGGAACAGGTAAAACTTAATCCAGTATGATCCGATGAAAAATTCATCGGCAATATCGAAAATTGAAAAACGTGCTGTATGAGGTGGCTGTCCATGATTGAACCAGTAGCCGAAATTATATCGCATCAGGGGAGCAATCAGAGCAAACGCTACAATCAGAAAGCTTGCACAAAAGATGATAAGCGGCTTCCAGTTTTTAACGCTCAGGGCATAATAAATAAGAAGTGCCAGGCATAACATCAACGCGAGTCCGCCACCATCCTGTTTCGTAAAAAAAGAAAAGAAAATGAACATCGCAGAAAGGGCGGGCCAGAACCATTTTTTTTCATCCCTTGAAAGATAACGCAAAAGAAAAGCAAGCCCGATCATTTCATAAACGATCACTGTATGATTGTACCATGGCCAGAAGTTGAAAAAAGAAAATGATATCACATATACTATCACCGATAACAGTCGTGCCCCAGGCTGCACATACAGACTTTTGAGAATGGAACGGAATGCAAAGCCGGATATTATATTGATCAGTACCTGTGCCTTAACAAGTGTGATCAGCTGGGCACCAAATATTTTAAAAAAAATTGCCGGTATTACCCAGAACATATATCCCATCGGCATACCGAAATCCCTGTAAGGAATTTGACCTTCACTCATCCGGTATGCTCCTTCCCATGAAAGGAAAATATTAACACGGTAAGGAAAGGTGGTAAACAAGGGAACAAGGGCCATTGCAATAATGAAAACCATTTCAAACACAGAAAAAAAAACCAGGCGCCGGTGACCGATGTTCAGATCATTCATTACTGAAGTGAGTTGATGGAACAAGATAAGAAGAAACGAATATCGTTAATCGTGAAACGTGAAAGGTGAAACGGAATAAATCATCCCGTCACCCCGATCTTGAACGTATGGAACGAGGACCAACATATTTTAAAAGACTGTATCATTCACGATTCACGGTTTCACGTTTCACGTTTCACGTTTCACGTTTGACGTTTGACGTCTCACGTTTCACGTTTATCTTTATCCCTCACGTAAATCACACCTGTGGCGTATATCAGATTATTGAGGCCTAAAGACTGGGCGAAGAATCTTTTCCTTCTGATCCCTCTTTTTTTTTCCGGAGGTTTGTTCAATTGGGAATTATATCCGTCGCTTTTACTGGGTGTAGTCGCTTTTTGTTGTGTTGCCAGCAGTATCTACATCATCAATGATTACAGGGACATTAATGATGACAGAAAGCATCCGGAAAAATCAACCAGGCCACTGGCTTCCGGTGCTGTTTCTCCAACAGCCGCCATTGTTCTTGCAATAATGCTTGTTGCTGCAGGTTTTGTTCTTGCATGGACAATACGCGAAAAATTCCTTTTCGTCATTGCAGTTTATTTTTTTCTTAACCTGGCCTATTCGCTAGGATTAAAAGCTGTGCCGATACTTGATGTTATTATTATTGCAGCGGGGTTTGTACTTCGTGTAAAAGGAGGTGCAGTTATTGGAATGATCCCTTTATCCGAATGGCTGAACATTATGGTTTTCCTGCTGGCGCTCTTTATGGCAGTAGGAAAAAGGAGGGATGATGTTTTACTGAAACTTTCATCAGGAACGGACATGCGCAAGTCGGTAAAAGGATATAACCTGGAATTTCTCAACGTAGCTACCTCTCTTATTTGCGCTGTAATTGTAGTTGCATATTTCATGTATACCATGTCGCCGGATGTTCAACAGCGGATTGCACTGCTCGGCCACCATATGGATACACCATCCTCAAACATATCCCCCGGTAGCGTATACCGGTTGTATTACACCTGCCTGTTTGTTTTGGCCGGAATATTGCGATATTTGCAAATCATCTTTGTGCAGGCTGCGTCAGGTTCTCCGACCAAGATCCTTTACAGGGACCGTTTTATTCAAGTGACCATTCTCCTTTGGATCGCCAGTTTTTACCTGATCATTTACATGAAGGACATAACGATTTTCAAATGATGAAGAAAACAATTGCCAATTGGGGCAACTACCCTCTGATGGAAACGGATGAAAATACTTTTTCATTTGCCGGTGAAATTTCTGATATGGTGTCGGAAAATGAAAACATCATTGCACGGGGCAACGGTCGTTGTTATGGTGATGCATCACTGGCAAAACATACTCTTTCCACTTTAAAATATGATAAGATCCTTTCATTTGATAAAACGACGGGAATTTTTGAATGCCAGTCGGGAATTACACTGGACCAGGTACTGGAAGTGATTGTACCGGCGGGTTGGTTTTTACCCGTTACACCCGGAACAAAGTTTATAACCATAGGTGGTGCTGTTGCGAGTGATGTCCATGGAAAAAATCATCATGTGGATGGTTCTTTTTCAGCGCATGTTCTGGAAATGGATGTCCTTTTATCATCTGGTGCACAGATTACCTGTTCTCCTCAAAAGCATGATGACCTGTTCTGGGCTACATGCGGGGGTATGGGACTTACGGGGATCATAACGAGAGTAAAATTTGACCTGAAAAAAATTGAAACTTCATACATAAAACAAAAACAGGTAAAGGCGCGGAACCTTGAGGAATTACTGGAATTGTTTGAAACGTATAAGGATTATACTTATTCAGTAGCCTGGATCGACTGCCTGAAGAAAGGAGAAAGTTTTGGAAGAAGCATACTGATCCTGGGTGAACATGCCGTAATCAGCGATCTCAAAGCTGAACAGAAAAAAAATCCGCTGAAGCTTCCCGGTAAGAAAAAAATTCCTTTTCCTTTTACCCTGCCTTCTTTTGTGCTGAATAGTTTTACTGTAAAGGCCTTCAACTTCCTCTTTTATGCGAAAAATACAAAGCGGGAAATCAATAACATTGTTTCTTACGAACCATTTTTTTATCCGCTTGACGCCATACTGAACTGGAACCGGATGTATGGAAAAAAGGGTTTTGTTCAATACCAGTTTGTAGTACCGCTCGGCAACCGCCAGGGTCTTGTTGATATCATGAACAGGATCAGTGCTGCGGGAATGGGCTCCTTTCTTACAGTACTTAAAGTTTTTGGAAAACAAGATGACCTGATATCTTTTCCACGTGAAGGTTATACACTTGCTCTTGATTTCCCCGTTAGGGATGGTCTGTTTGCATTTCTTGATGAACTGGACGGAATTGTTCTGAAAAATGGCGGACGAATATATTTATCAAAGGACGCAAGAATGAAACCGGATATTTTCTGGAACAGTTATCCCTTTGCTTCACGTTTTCACGATATAATAAAGAAATACAACCCTGGGTTCAGATTTAATTCCATGCAGGCGATCCGTCTGAATATTACTCGATAAATTATGCCAACAGTTTTAATCCTGGGTGCTAGTTCAGACATTGGCTTTGCTATTGCAAGAAGATTTGCAGAAGCTAAATATGATGTACAGCTTGCGGGTAGAAAACCCCAGTTGTTAGATGCGTTTCGTTCCGACATTGAAATACGCTATGGGGTCAGCTGTTCATTACACGCATTCGATGCAATGGATTTTTCTTCCCATCAAAGCTTTTATGAAGGCCTTCCAGTGAAACCTCAGGTTTCAGTGTTTGTAGCGGGATATATGAACGACAATGAAAAGGTGATCACTAACTGGGAAGAATCCAGGAGAACAATAGAAACAAATTACACCGGTGCGGTTTCCATTCTTAATATTATTTCAAAGGATTATGCAAATAAAAAATCGGGAACCATTGTAGGCATCAGTTCTGTTGCAGGGAACAGGGGAAGACAGAGTAATTTTATTTACGGCAGTGCAAAAGCGGCATTTTCTGCTTACCTGTCTGGTCTGAGAAACTTACTTTATCATAGTGGCGTGCATGTGGTTACAGTTCTTCCCGGATTTGTTAAAACAAAAATGACAGAAAACCTGAAACTTCCACCCGTGCTTACTGCGCAGCCATATGAAGTTGGTGAAGCAGTATTCAAAGCAGTGGAGCAAAAGAAAAATATCATTTATGTAAAATGGTTCTGGCGGTGGATCATGCTTGTTATTACATCGGTTCCGGAATCAATATTCAAAAAGAAGAAACTGTGAACAGGGGCATTGCTTTCTTTGATTTTGACGGAACCATCACAACTAAGGATTCGCTACTGGAGTTTATCAGGTTTACACACGGTAAACGGAAATTTTTATCGGGCTTTCTCAAACACGTTCATTATATCCTCGCATTTAAAACTAAATTCATCGGAAATCAGTATTTCAAGGAAAAGATGCTGCAATATTTTTATAAAGGGATACCGGTAACATCGTTTAAGAAGCAGTGCAGTCATTTTGCAATAGAAATATTACCCGGACTTATCCGGCCAAAAGCTCTTGTGGAAATTAAAAAATTACAGGAGCAGGGAATACATGTTGTTGTGGTTTCTGCATCGGCTGAAGAATACATTTGCGACTGGGCTGAACCGTTAGGGATGCAGGTGATTGCCACCCGCCTTGAAGTAAAAGATGGTATGATTACCGGTAAACTGAATGGTCTTAATTGCCATGGAGAAGAGAAAGTAAGGCGGATACTTGAATTGTATAAAATGGAGGATTACGAAAAAATTTATGCTTATGGCGATACCAGTGGAGACATTCCAATGATGAAACTTGCACGAAGTACATATTACAAGCCGTTCCGTAAATAAGTATGTTAAACAATCTTCAAGAAAGATGCTGAAAGGACGAGACATTGTTGTGATTGGGCTGCAGCCATGGTATTATGAAATCGGTAGTAATTGTAAAAATATTGCTACGATGCTTTCAAAGGAGAACAGGGTATTGTATGTAAACCTGCCGATCAACAGGAAGACATTTTATTCTCACGATTCAAATCCAGGTATTCGTGAACATATCAGTATTATAAAAAATAAAGGAGAGCAGGTAAAAAAAATTTCAGATAATCTGTGGGAATTTTATCCTGTTAACGTTGTGGAATCAATTAACTGGCTTCCTTCTACATCTGTATTTAAACTGGTCAATTCACGAAACAATAAGAAGTTTGCAAGTGATATCAAGCAGGCGGTAAAAACCCTGGGTTTCACTAATTACATACTCTTTAATGATAATGACATTTTTAACGGACATGGACTGAAAGATCTCCTTTCACCATCACTTTACGTTTATTACTGTCGCGATTACCTTCGCGGAAATCCATACTGGAAAAAACATAGTGACACATTGGAGCCGGAACTGATACGGACTGCAGACCTTGTTGTTGCCAATTCCGGATATCTAACCGAATACTGCCTTCAATACAACCCCGATTCATATTATATAGGACAGGGATGCAATCTCGACCTGTTTGATCCGGTGAATGTGAAGGAAGTGCCGTATGACATTAAAGCTGTGCGTGCGCCAATAATCGGTTACGTTGGCGCGATCATTTCTACCCGGTTGGATGAACAGATCATCAGGTTGATTGCAACTTCACATGAAAACTGGAATATTGTTCTTGTTGGTCCGGAAGATGACATCTTTCTTAAAAGTTCTTTACACCAGCTTCCCAATGTTATGTTTACAGGAAGAAAGGATTTAAAACAATTACCTGCCTATGTAAAAAGTTTTGATGTATGCATCAATCCGCAGTTGATTAATATGCTTACCATTGGCAATTACCCTTTAAAAGTGGATGAGTACCTGGCCATGGGAAAACCGGTGGTTGCAACGAGAACCAAAACAATGGAATTATTCAGTGAGTATACTTACCTCGCAGAAAAGCGGGAAGAGTATCCATCATTAATTGAAAAGGCGCTTCGTGAAGATAGCGGCGATAAGCAAAGCAAAAGGATCAGTTATGCAAATACACATACATGGGAAAACAGTGTGGAGGAATTATCAAAACGGATTAACGAAGCGGAAATAAAAAAACAGGCCAGTTAGGCCTGTTTTCATTTATTACTTGTTACTATTCAATTACAACGGGTCTGGATTGCTTCTGGCCATTCATTTTTATTTCAATAATATAAGTTCCGGATGGTAGACCGGTTGTGCCATCAATATGGAATTCTTTCTCTCTTACAACAGTAGAATTTTTTCTGTAAACTGTCGCTCCGGCTGAATTATACATCCTGAATTCAATATTACCGGTAAATGGTTGCACCAGCTCAAGGTTAATTCCGCTTCCTTTTACAGGGTTGGGGTAAATAACAAAGCTCTGTCTTGATCCAAAGCTCACAGGGAGTATCCTTGAATAAACAGAAGGACTGCCGATCTCGGTACATTTCAACCTGTAATAACTTCTGCCATTTGCAGGGTTCAGATCCCTGTACAGAAAACTTTCCGTACCAGTAGTACCAAGCGACCTGGTCAGGTTATAAACAGGAGAAAAGTTTGTTCCGTTACTGCTGCGCTCAAGAACAAATTCTGTTGGTGCATCGATCCCTGCTGACCATTTAATATCTACTGTACGGTTCGCCTGGTTGGCAGTAGCCGTAAAATCGATCAGGCGTACAGGCAAAGGTGAAAAAAGAGCCCAGGTAGGATCTGTTGTTGGATCAACACTGACATCAGTTCCAAGTATGGCTTGCGGAAAATTTCCTGATGCATCGCTAGTCAGCTGGCCAGATCCTTCATCGAAATGATAAAGGGCCACAGTGTTCGGGTCAGTGGTGAATTCGAATATTGGTGGGGTGAAGGTGGAAGTATACCGGACAACATCCGAAATCCTGAATTCATCAATGTCACCATTAAAATATGGATCGAAACTGGGTGAACCGGCAAATTCTGATTTTCCAAGCCAGTCATTGGGAGTACTGCCGAGGTCGGATAACCTAAATGTAAAACCGGTGGTGGTAGCTGTCGGGTCGAGCACTCCATTTATATATAGATTCCCGGTATTGGTAGTAGCATCAAGAGTAACGGCAATATGAGTCCATACGTTCTGGGGAAGTGGATTATCACTTTGAATTACCTGGGAAACATCAGAAGGTGTGCCCGGCAGGGTAATAGCAAACATGGCTCCGGACCGGCTGTTGTAATTACTTTGAGGAACGAGAAAGGCATAATTATGCTGGTCGGTTCCAAAATCAAATATCCTGTGCCATAAAAGTGAATTACTCCACCATGGACTGCCACCCCTCCAGTAAACATATGCTTCAATAGTAAAGCTACCGTTTAAGTTTTTTACAATATCGGGTGGCATTGTAAGGTAATTGAAGGCACCATCATACGAAAGGTGTGTTCCCGGAGATTGTGCACGCGCAGCATTGGTGGAAAAAATCAGTACTGAAAAAACGATAATGTAAAATTTTCTCATAATCTCTTTTTAGGTTGGCAGAATTGGGATCAGGAAAGGCGATTGTGGCTTTTGTAGGAGAGCTGGACAGTATCCAAATATAAAGATTCAAAATATATCTGGAGCGAATAAGAATAAGCGAACACGGGCATATTTATTGCCTGTATTTCA
>JBJMLW010000512.1:0-2310 GCA_045805105.1 Flavisolibacter sp.
ATCAACTTCAAACTCGTAACATTTTTGTCTTAAGGTTTCAGTATTATCAGTAGTCAGTACAATAACAGGAATCCTGTAAAGCCTACTGCTTTTAATATTTTCGATCAGCTCCCAGCTTTGCTGTGGCTGAAAATCAAGATCAACAACAAGCGCACTGATTTTTTTGTTTGTTCTGATATGATGCATTCCCTGGAATACATCCGAAGCAGGTACGAATTGGTATTGCTTTTCCAAAATCGTTTTCAGTAAATAATTCATGGCCTTGTTGCCATTCACACTTAAAATGCTTTTGCTCATAGTACAATAGGGTTTGATCTATTCTTATCTCTTTCACCGTACTTGGATAAGTTATTCAACGGCATTGGCTGATTGAAACTCTAAACAAAAGATTATTGGCAAACGATCCGGCGGAATTCAGTAAGGATTTGAACAGGTGTTAGTTAGGGAAATCGGAGGTTGGTTAATCAAAGATATTTTCCGCGGACTGACCGATTTTGTGGATGAAATTACGGTTCTAAAGTAGAACAATTACCCATATTGCACAATAATTTTTTTATTTAAAATTTTCATTTTCAATCAAACTTCACAAAAAACTTGTGCCAGCCCCAACCAGTCCATTGCGAAATAAATTCCGGGATATATTTTGGGATGCTGCCGACGCTCACTACTTTCATTGCCTTCCGTCTCCGGAATGATTGAAAACCCTAAACCATTTTACATGCTGATCAGGAAAATAAGCAAGCTCTTAGTGGCAAACCGCGGAGAGATTGCCATCCGGATTCTTCGCGCCTGCAATGAGCTTGAGATCAAAACTGTTGCTGTTTTCACTTATGAAGACCGTTATTCACTGCACAGGTATAAAGCTGATGAGGCTTACCAGATAGGTGCAGAGGATGATCCACTCAAACCTTACCTTGATATAACTTCAATTATTTCTGTTGCAAGGGAATGTGGTGCTGATGCCATTCATCCGGGTTATGGGTTTCTTTCTGAAAATTTTGAATTCGCACGAAAATGTGTTGAAGCCGGGATCATTTTTGTGGGGCCGGGTGCGGAAGTTATGCAGCAATTAGGGGATAAGGTGCTTGCCAAAAAAATTGCAACCCAAGCCAAAGTTCCTTTGATAGAAAGCAGCAGGATTGCATTAACAAATATAAAAATAGCTGAAGATGAAGCATCCCGGATTGGGTTTCCATTGATGCTCAAAGCTGCTGCCGGTGGTGGTGGAAGAGGTATGCGTGTTATCCGCACTGATGCAGAGCTTTTAAAATGTTTTGATGAAGCAAGAAGGGAAGCAAAAAATGCATTCGGAGATGATACCGTTTTTTTTGAAAAGTTTATTGACCAGCCAAAGCATATTGAAGTTCAGATTGTAGCTGATAAGCACAATAATGTAATGCACCTCTATGAAAGAGATTGCAGCCTTCAACGCAGATTCCAGAAAATAGTTGAAGTAGCTCCTTCTTTTAGTTTGCCTGCTTCCGTTAAAGAACAGGTTTATAAATATGCAGTTGACATCTGTACTGCTGTACATTATAATAATATCGGAACAGTGGAGTTTCTGGTAGACCGTGATAATAATGTATATTTTATTGAAGTCAATCCGCGCATACAGGTTGAACATACCGTTACCGAAATGATTACAGGTATTGACCTGGTAAAGACACAGATACATATTGCAGAAGGTCATTCCTTACACGACAGCACTATACAGCTTCCACAACAGGACCAGGTTCAGAAAAATGGATTTGCCATTCAATGCCGCATTACTACTGAAGATCCTGAAAATGATTTCATGCCCGATTATGGAACCATTCTGGCCTACAGAAGCGCTGAAGGCTTTGGTATCAGGCTCGATGAAGGAAGTGTATATAATGGTGTACGCATTTCACCTTTTTTCGATTCGCTGCTGGTAAAGGTAACAGCCCATTCAGGTTCTGTAGAAGATACGGTGAGAAAATTAAAAAGAGCGCTTCTTGAATTCCGGATACGAGGGGTAAAAACAAATATTCGTTTTCTTTTAAATATTATCAGCCATCCTGTTTTTATTGAAGGCAGGGCAACAGTAAATTTTCTTCAGCAACATCCTGAACTTTTCCAGATCAGAAGAGAACAGGACAGTGGAACAAAAATTCTTCGGTATCTCGCTGAAATTTCCATTAACGGACATCCTGATGTGAAACATCCGGAAAGGAATAAAAGATTCAGCAGGCCATTACTTCCATCCTACAATTCATCTCAGCTTTTTCCTTCAGGAACAAAACAATTACTGGAAGAAAAAGGCCCAGAAGGATTGTCAGAATGGTTGAA
>JBJMLW010000513.1:0-10393 GCA_045805105.1 Flavisolibacter sp.
AATACACTTTGTAATTCCTCTGCAGCACTCTTGTATGGTGAAGTAAGGAGACCGTCAAAGGTTTCATTTAATGGATTGGCAATACTGATCACGATTTTCTGGTTTGCCACTTCCTTTATTTTTTCGGCAATTTCCTTTTCAGCTTTATAAGGCACTGCGAAGATCAGGATATCCGCTTCCCAGCTGGCATTAACAGGACATTCAGAAATTTCAACATCGGCTGAAGAATGAAGTGATTGAATTTCCTTGACCAGTGAATTCAGTTTCTTTTGATCAGTCCCCTTCAATAATAATCTGTAGTTAGAACCTGAAAGATTTTTTGATATGGCTGATCCCATATTCCCGGTAGCACCTATGACTGCTATAGTTTGTTTCATTACTATTGTTAATTGAGAAGGCAAAGCTAACATGGGGATCCTCCGCTGCCATTGAGATAAAACAAGAAATGGCATTGATGTATGTCAATGGAATCAGTTGATATGGGATAAGAATGATATTCAGGAATTGGGGTATTGGCGGTATTGAGGTATTAAGGTACCAGGTATTGGTATTGAAGTCAGTTTCCTTATTGCCTCAATTTTTCAATACCCTAATACCTGTTATTTACAGCTGTGCAATAAAATAAAACTTCCTGCTTCAACAAATACGTTTAGATTTAGTAATCCTTCTCTCTGAATTTCCTTTAATACACAACTATGTGCACTTCATGAAAGAATTAACCGAAGCAGTATTTATTGCCCGTTGGAAAAGTTTCAAGTCGTTTAAAAAAAGTGGCGGCATTGTATTGAATAATGAAAACAGGTTTACTGAAATGGAATTTACCGGCGATAAGGTTTTAAATATTCATGTAGTTGAAAAAGAGGCGGTAAAAAATGTTGCCAGGACAAATAAATGGAATATTGAACTAAAGGATAAAAAGCACTTTCTGAATGTTATGGATCCTAAATTGAAATTTGAAGTCATAACCATCAATCATACGGTAATGGTGCTCAAGGACGAATCTTCCGGTGAAAAAATATTTTTTGTAAAAGAAAAAGACTGGTACGAGCGACTGAAGACAAATAATGAAATTATTATTTGAATAGGCTTTTGCTGTTTAAATTAAAAGTAAAAGAAGAATAATTTTCTTTTACAATTACTCTCTACAGTTTAGATAAAGGGAGTAACAGAGCGAGAGCGAAGGAAAAGAGAAGAGTGAGAAAGAGAGCGGAGAGCGGAGGGAAAAAGAAGAGCAGAGGAAACTGCGCACTACGCTCTGTTTCTCCGCTCTTCTTTTTGTGCGCTGTACTGGATTCGAACCAGTGACCCCTACCCTGTCAAGGTAATGCTCTAAACCAACTGAGCTAACAGCGCCTACACGAAGTAAGTAAATTTAAAATAGAGGGGGAAAAACAGCGTGAAGTAACAGAGCGAGTGCGAATGAATTATGGCACTTTCCTATCTCCACTCTACTTCCTTCCTTTTCTCCTTTTATTTTCTTTTTCAATCAGCCTTAGTTCACGGCTAGTTTGCCCTCCCACAGAAGTATTCTCCTGCGCCCTTCTCATCAAATACGGTATAACATCTTTTATAGGACCGAAAGGCAAATATTTACTTACACTGCATCCTGCACGGGCAAGATTGAATGTTATATTATCACTCATTCCAAACAACTGGCTAAAGTGTACATGAGGATGATCAGGAGGTAATCGTTTTTCTTCAAGCAATTGCGCGCCAAGCAGGTTACTTTTTTCATTATGCGACGCAATGATCACACCGATCCTGTCCACACGATCCAGACAAAACCTTACAGCATTATCATAATCATTGTCAGTTGCCTCCTTGTCGGGTTGAATGGGTGAACCGTATCCCATCTCCTTTGCTCTTTTCCTTTCCTTTTCCATGTATGCACCCCGTACAAGCTTGGCACCCAAAAGAAAATTATCACTTTGTGCCATTTCAAATGACTGCCGGAGAAATTCAAACCTGTCGTGCCTGTATAATTGAATGGTATTATAAATTACGAGGCTATCCACATTATATTCTTTCATCATCAGCATTGTTAATGCATCTACCGGGTCCTGGATCCATGTTTCCTCCGCATCAATAAGAAACCCTACCTGAGATTGTGATGCTGCTTCACAAATCTGACGAACACGGAGAACCACACGTTGCCATTCTGCCTGCTCGTCTGCGGTGAGTAACTTTAATGCGGCATTATATTTTTTCAAAAGACCTTTCTCTTCATTCCGGTGCATGAGCGCATCTACCTTTTCGAGCAAGGTAAATCGCGCCATCCCGGTAACCTTTACACTCATGAAAGGAATGTTATCCTGGGTAGCAGCAAAACGGATGACACGAATAAATTCATCACGGCCATGATCATAACTTTCTTCCCCTTCCTTTCCTTCAACACCATAATCAAGAATTACCTGTACATGATACCGGGCTAATTTGCTTACGACTGGTATGGTTTCTTCGAGTGATTCTCCACCAACGAACTGGTTGAAAATTGTTTTTTTAATCAGCCCGTTTACAGGAAGGCCTGCTTTTATACTCCATGGCGCCAGTCTGGATCCCAGGCGAACCAGCCAGGGTTTCCCCATGAATTCAAATAAAAGATGTGCACGATTTAATTCAGCATCCGTTTTATGTGCAAATGCAATTTCCGTATTGTCGAAAGAAACATTCATCGGCGCAAATGTAGTAGCAGAATATCGAAGTTGAAAAAGGTATTAAGGGATAAGGAAATAGAGGTATTGGGGGAAGGAATTAGGAATTCGGAGACGAACAGATGAATATAGTTTGAAACACAAGAACAAAGATTTGTTAGAAAATCAAAATGCAAAATTGATCTAAGTTACCCTTCGGGGTACGGGCCAATAGAAAAGGTGAAGATTGTTCATCCTTCACCTTTTTATACAGGAAATATCACCTGTTTAATTAGCAGCCGGAGCTGCACCCTTACGGATAAACCAAGTTACAATAATTATAAATGCAGCCTTTCTTTTTTTCCAAGAAGCTCTTCCACAGTTTCACGATACATCTCATCTGGAACGCAACAGTCAACCGGACAAACTGCGGCACATTGCGGCTCTTCATGAAAACCCTGGCATTCGGTACACTTGCTTGGAACAATATAATAGGTATCAACCGCAATTGGAGCATTTCTTTTATCTGCATCAACCGGCGTTCCGTCAACAAGTGTGTATTGTCCTTTCACCGATGTGCCGTCTGCAATAGCCCACTCCACACCACCTTCATAAATGGCATTGTTGGGACATTCAGGCTCACATGCGCCACAATTGATACATTCTTCAGTTATTTTAATCGCCATATGTTATTGTTTATCGGATAATTTTGCACAACAAATTTAAGCTCAGTATTGACATTACGTACAGGTAAGTAAAAATAACCTGCTGTCACTGATACTATCTCAAGATCATACCACATGAATGTTCAGCAAAGAAAATCTTTACTTGTACAGCTCGGAAATTACATGGCCGGTAATGCACCGGCATGGCAAACAGCAAAAGAAAAAGCAACTGCTGAAAATCCGTGGTTCATTCCGGAGTTCATTGAACTATCTGTAAGCAATATTGTCGGACAATTTTTACAGCCTGGTGTACTGGATGAAATGATCAGCCGGTACAGGCTCACAAAAGAAATTACATTACCCAAAAGCATCGGCATTGTAATGGCCGGCAATATTCCCCTGGTAGGATTTCATGACCTGTTGTGTGTTTTTATATCGGGCCAGAGGGCACGTATCAAGCTTTCATCCAGGGATGCAGTTTTATTAACTCATCTCCTAGGCATTCTGAATCAGTGGGAGGCTTCAATTTCAGACTATATGATTCTGAATGAACGTATCCCGGCGTGTGATGCTTATATTGCTACCGGAAGTAATAACTCAGCACGCTATTTTGATTACTATTTCAAGAAATACCCGAGCATCATACGGAAGAACAGAACTTCTGTTGCTGTGCTGAAAGGAAATGAAACCGCTGCTGACCTGGAAAAACTGTCAGATGATGTGTTCCTTTATTTTGGACTGGGTTGCCGGAATGTCACCCAGCTATATGTTCCGGAAAACTATGACTTCGTTCCGCTATTGGATGCTTTCAGGAAATATAAATACCTGAGCGATCATAATAAGTATCGGAATAATTATGATTATAACCTCGCAGTTCATATTTTAAACAATGAATATTACATGACAAATCAGGCCATTATCCTTGTAAAAGATGGTTCTCCCTTTTCAAGGATCAGTGAGTTGAATTACCAGTTTTATTCAGATGCAAAGCCGCTCCTGGAGCGCCTTACCAGTGATCCTCAGATCCAATGTATAGCAGGAACGCCGGAAGTTCCCTTGGGAAAGACACAATGCCCAGGAATTTTTGACTTTGCCGACGGAGTAGATACTGTGAAATTTCTGAGAGAGTTATAATTAACAATATTTAACCATGGGCGATCTACTAAGGTCTTCGTAAATTTAATGTTAAACTGGCCCTGTGGTTTTATTTTGAGCCTGCCATATAGTTATTTTGCTAAGCAAAGGCATACAATTTGTCGCATCTAGATTAATCATATCAAACCGATAGATCATGAAATTCAAACACATTTTATTCATTATTCTTATCAGCTCTGCTTCAGCCGTAGGAAGCGTGGCACTGTATAATAAAGTACATCCAAATGAAGTTATTGTTGGCCAGGCTACGGATAAAATGCCAATAAACTATGCAGGATTCTTTGAAGGGAAAACCGGATCCCCCGCAGAGCCTGTAGATTTTACAAAAGCTGCTAAAGCTTCAGTTCCTGCAGTTGTTCATATTAAAACAAAAATTCCGGCTCGTAAGGTGGTAAATAACCTGGGAAGAAGCAGGGATATGGATGATTTTTTTGACCAGTTTTTCGGAAGCCCCGGATTCGGACCATCAATTATTCCGGAACAACGTGCTTCAGGTAGTGGTGTTATACTGAGTGAAGACGGTTATATTGTTACGAACAACCATGTTATTTCAAATGACAACGGTGGTGTTGCAGATGAAATAACTGTAACGCTTCACGACAGGAAAGTATATAAGGCAAAAGTCATCGGCCGTGATCCTAACAGTGATATCGCAGTCCTGAAGATTGATGGTACCAAGTTGCCTTATATGGTATATGGTAATTCTGACAACATCCAGTTAGGTCAGTGGGTGATGGCTGTAGGATATCCACTTACTCTTGAAACAACAGTTACTGCAGGTATCGTTTCAGCTACAGGACGCAGTATTGGAATCAACAGCAGACAGACAAAAAGAGGAGATACTCCTATTGAATCTTTTATCCAGACCGATGCTGCGGTAAACCAGGGAAACAGTGGTGGTGCCCTGATCAATACAAATGGTGAACTTATTGGAATCAATTCTGCGATACTTGCTCCAACCGGAACATATGCAGGTTATTCATTCGCGATTCCTGTGAACATCATTAAGAAAATTGTCAATGATATCATCCAGTTTGGTGATGTTCAGCGTGGATACCTGGGTGTGAATTATTTTACAACGGACGACATGCCGGAAGAACAAATCAAAACACTTGGTATCCCAACCAATGTTGAAGGTGTTTATGTTTCTGATGTTGCTCCTGAAGGTGGCGCATCTGCTGCAGGAATCAAAAAAGGTGATGTCATAACAAAGGTGAATGGCTCCAATGTAGTATCAGGTATCCAGATGAGTGCACAGATTGCAGGATTCCGTCCTGGTGACAAAGTTCCTGTGAGCTATGTAAGACAGGGTAAAGAATATACTGTGAACGTAACCCTTAAAAAAAAGACTGATGTGATCACAACTACCGCAGCAACAAAACTTGGCGGAGAACTGATTACACTCGATAAATCAAAAGCATCACGTTATGGAATTAATGGTGGTGTGCTCGTGAACAAGGTTTTTGATGGCGGTATTCTTAAAAATGCACGCATCGAGAAAAATTTCATCATCACATCTGTTATAACCAGTGATGGAGAAGTTGAAGTTACATCTGTAGAAGACCTGAATAGTATTCTGCAGAATCAGACCGGAAGCGTGCGGGTTACCGGTGTATATTCAGACAGTGGTGAAACGTATACATACCCGTTATCACTTGGAAAATAATATATTCATTCATGATTTTAACCCCGCTGATGCGGGGTTTTCTTTTATCGCGGATTTCACGGATTAAAAAGGATTTCGGGGATGTTGATGTGAATTTTTTATCGCGGATTTCACGGATGAAAATGGATTTCCCGGAGGGGGCACCTTAATTGGATATTGAGAATTGAATATTGAGAATTATATATTTGAATTATTAAATCTTCTGTAATTGCCTTGTGTGTCTAAACCTCCGTGAGTAACTCTTCGTATTTTTGCAACTCATGAAAAGCTTTGATGTTCCCATTGTTTACCGGAGTCCGTTGATCTCTGCAATCAAGAAAAAACGCAGGGAGGCAGACAAATTAAAAAAGGATTATTCGCCTACACTTCTCGATTTTGGCCCGGTGAAAATTTACCTTGCACGTCATTTTGGATTCTGCTATGGTGTTGAAAATGCAATTGACATAGCATTTCGTACAATTGAAGAGAACTCCGGCAAACGTATTTACCTGCTGAGCGAAATGATTCACAATCCACAGGTAAATGCCGACTTGAAGGCAAGTGGTGTACAATTTCTACAGGATAATGAAGGACATCAGCTCATTCCTTTTGAAAGTTTAACCGCTAACGATATTGTGCTCATCCCTGCTTTTGGTACGACTCTGGAAATTGAAAGAACATTGAAAAATGCAGGTATAAAAGTTGAAGAATACAACACTACATGTCCATTCGTGGAAAAGGTCTGGAACCGCAGCGATGCCATCGCTAAAAATAATTACACCATCGTAATTCACGGAAAACCATCTCATGAAGAAACAAGGGCAACATTTTCACATGCAGCAGCTGGTGCTCCTTCTGTTGTTGTAAAAGACATGTCGCAGGCGGAAGAACTTGCGCGGTTTATAACAGGTGAAAGAAAACCAGAATTATTTTTTGCATCTTTTGCAGGTCAATATTCTGAAGGATTCAATCCCGCAAACGATTTGCAAAGAATTGGGGTAGTAAACCAGACAACCATGCTTGCGAGCGACACACAGGCAATCGCTGATTATTTGAAAGAAACTATAATGAAAAAATATAGCCTGAGTGAAGGCAATGTAAAAGAACATTTTGCTGATACAAGGGATACGCTTTGTTATGCTACCAACGACAACCAGAGTGCCGTGATGGGAATGCTGGGGGAAAAAGCTGACCTGGCTATTGTTGTGGGAGGTTATAATTCCTCAAACACTTCACACCTGGTAGAACTTTGTGAAGAAAAACTTCCTGTTTATTTCATCAACAGTGAAGAAAAACTTTTGTCATCACGCGATATCCTTCACTACGACTTCAACCTTCACACCGAACGTGTAACCAGCGGATACCTTCCCGTTACTGAACCTGCAACCATTCTTATCACCAGCGGCGCTTCTTGTCCGGATGCCCTGGTTGAAGGAATCATCCGGAAGTTGGCCGGCTTTTTTGTTGGAGCGAAATCTGCTGAAGAGATTATGAATGAATTAGGGTAATACGTAGATAAGTTGATTAGTTGATACGTTCATAGGAATTTAAATGTAATAATATGTAACCCTATAGATAACTACGAATCAACATAGCCAGTAATCAACGTATCAACATCCTCTTAATGGGCTATATCATCCACAACCTTTCTCTTCTTCGACGGCACATAATCTCTTGTATACAGCATGGTGTAGTATTCTTCCGCCATCCTGTTGCTGTCGAACTGGATCTGAACATCACGCATACCATTCTTTACCACCTGGCGCCATGTATTGTAGTTGCGGTAGTAAAGCGGAAGGATCTGTTCATTGAGGAGTTCATATAATTGATCGAGATCGTATTTATCCTGTTCTACCACGGTCATCTTTGAATAGTCAGGTGTTGGCACTACAAATCCATTGTTACCATGATGAACAAATTCAGGTATCCATCCGTCGTTGGTTGAAAAATTAACAGCACCATTCATCGCAGCTGTCATTCCGCTGGTACCGGAAGCTTCTCTTGGAACACGTGGATTATTAAGCCAGCAGTCAGCTGCCTGCTTCAGACGTTTGGAAAGTCCGAGTTCATAGCCAATAAGAACAGCAACATTCTTATAATTTTTACTGAGGTTAACCAGCTGGTTGAATTCTGAAATTGCAGGATAATCTACAGGATAAGGTTTACCGGCCCAGATGATCTGAACGGGATAATCTGTATTGTTCAAAAGCGCTTCAAATCTTTCCTTGTCGGATGTAATCAGGCTGGCACGTTTATAACCTGCAAAACGACGTGCCCACACAATGGTGAATACATTGGGATCGAAAATTTTTCCAGTCTGATCCGCAACAATTTCAAACGCCCTTTTTTTCATCCATTTTTTCCTGTCGTCAAATGCCCCATCATTCCCTTCATCACGTGCACGATATAGATGTTTGTCCGACCAGTAACGCCAGTTTTGCGCATTGGTAATGGAAAGAATGGGGCAAATATCATCATACTTCTGCCACATATGTCTCGATACCTCACCATGTAATTGGGAAACTCCATTAGCTATGCGTGCAAAGCGGAGGGCTGCCAGCGAATGATTAAACTGGTCGTCTGTTATACCGGTTAATTCCTTTACTTCTTCAACAGTAAGCCCGCAGAAGTAACTCATTTTATGACACAGAAAAATATCGTGCTTTTCATTTCCTGCTTCTTCCGGTGTATGCGTTGTAAATACAAGTCGCTTCCTTACTTCTTCGATGTTGCGGTTGAATTTCTGATAAAGATAAAATGCTGCAGAAACCCCATGCGCTTCATTCAGATGATATACTTCAGGGTTAAATCCAAGTTTATCAAGA
The DNA here is from genome assembly GCA_045805105.1 of Flavisolibacter sp. GTDB lineage: Bacteria > Bacteroidota > Bacteroidia > Chitinophagales > Chitinophagaceae > Flavisolibacter. The sequence goes on from JBJMLW010000513.1 coordinate 8,921, forward strand.
AGCGTGGCACCACCAACACCCAGAAGAATGAACTGCGCGACCTTTGTTGCAACATTTGCATCATATAAACGGTGTGTAATGGTTTGTGAGATATAATCGTTTTCAGGAATGTCGGTTGTAAGAAGAAAAAGTGGTGCACTATTAAAAATTTGAGGTGCCAGGTACATCACCTTCACCCAAACAGGATGTTCATGAATTGTAATCTCGAACTTGATACCTGTATCTTCAAGGAAACTGTAATTTTTTTCCATCCAGGTTACCTGGAGCGTCTGATCCTGGTTTCGGGTCTGGTCGTAATAACCATACTTCCACAAAATACCGATACCAATAAGGTTCTGGCGTAATTCGTAAGCACTTCTTAAATGTGAGCCTGACAGGAAACCCAAGCCACCGCTATAAATTTTCAATGGCTGGTGTATTGCAAATTCCATAGAGAAATAGGCAACACGTTTGGAGTAGCGTTCTTCAACAGGATAAGGAACTTTAAAAGACTGGAAACTCATGGTTTATATAATTGGTTGCGCAAAGTAATCAATTTAGGAAATAATGTGTAGCACCCACACAACAAAGTTGTTATTTCTTTTTTGTGCCCTGTTTAGGTTTTGCCTCCTTTTTACGCGCAAAACTTCCATCAAACAGGCAATCCAGTCCGCGGTGTGATCCACATCCTTCATCTTCTTTCACTACAACTGCTGAAGGAGAGAACCTGAATGAAAGCACACAGGGATCGCCACCCTGCCTGTAAATTGCTGTTGTGGAAGAAGTGAGCAGAAGGTCACCTTTCAGTTCTCCTGTACATCCACCGTCATTTTTTTCCAGGTGAATGTAAACCTGTAACTGGTTCGGATAGCGGCCATCACGCACAGAAACAAAATTTTTCTTGTCTTTTAAATAGTCTCCTGCCAATTTGTGTTTCCTTGAAAAAGTATCTATTGGATTTGTGATAGCTACCTTGCTGTTTAATGGATTTGTAAGGATCAGCGCAAATTTATTTTCTGATGCATCGTAATCATAAACATCCTTTCCTTCACCTGTTATTACTCCCCCTGTTTTCTGTGTAACATTTTTCTGAATGCTTAGTGACCTGTCAACAACGCTCACCTGCGATGTGGACGCATCAGCATCCGGAACCAGGAAAGGCAACATGCCGCTGTAAACGTCACTATTAAAAGCCATCAGCAAGGCTGCTCTTTTCTGACCACTTTGTCCTTTTACAACATAAAAATTTGAATGACCTGCACCGGGAAAATAACCAATTGCTGTATACTTCACCTTTGTGCCCTTGCCGAATACAATATTTTTTATGCTATCCGGTACCAGGCTGCTGAAGTCTGCAACGCGTATGATTGCAGTATCCCTGTTTTTTATAAGGGCTGTATCTGATAACTGGTAAGGAAGACTGAGCTTCCTGAATGTTCCTGAGAATGCAGTAAATGAAAAGCCTTTATCAGTTGTTTCCTTTGGTTTATCGCT
>JBJMLW010000514.1:0-3909 GCA_045805105.1 Flavisolibacter sp.
AACCTCTGATGTATTTTGAAAATAATCTTTCATCGCTGATCAATCTTCTGAAATGTGTACAGGAATTTGAAACCCCATGGTTTGTATTTTCCTCTTCATGTACAGTTTATGGTGAGCCGGATAATTCCGTGGTTACCGAAGAAACACCTTTGAAGCCTGCTGCTTCTCCTTATGGGTATACCAAACAGATGGGTGAACAGATCCTCGGTGAATTCAGGAAGGCGAATGATACGCAGGTGATCCTCCTCAGGTACTTTAATCCTGTAGGTGCGCATCCTTCCACTCAAATTGGTGAATTCCCTATCGGCAAGCCACAGAACCTTGTGCCTGCCATTACACAAACCGCAATTGGAAAGCTTCCTAAAATGACGGTCAATGGAAATGATTATCCTACAAGAGATGGTAGCTGTGTTCGTGATTACATTCATGTTTCAGATATAGCCCATGCACATACGCTTGCCATTAAATACCTGCAGGATGGACATGTATCAAAAGGATGTGAAGTTTTCAATCTTGGTTCAGGTAATGGTGTTACTGTTCTGGAAGCCATTAAATCATTCGAAAAGGTTAGTGGTGTAAAACTGAATTATGAAATCGGTCCACGCAGGCCCGGTGACATTATTGCAATCTATGCGAACAACGACAAGGCAAAAAAGATTCTCAGGTGGGATCCGAAATTTTCCCTGGATGAAATGATGCTGACCGCATGGAAATGGGAGCTTCGCCTGAAAGAGGATGAACAATTGTTCTCATCGTTTAAAACGGAATTGAATTAAATTTTGTTTATTATTTTTTTTATTAGATCATAGATTCTTTTCCACCTTTTTCCGCCTTCGCTTCGCTATGGACGGGCAGGCTTGTAAAAAAAAGTGGATCAAAATAAGGATTGCCATCCGGGGTTTGGGCGATCCTTTATAAGTAGTTAGTTTTCCTTTCCACCTTTTTTCTTGAAAAAAAAGGTAGAGCCCTCCCGACATTTAATGTCGGGACAAGCGAGTTCGAAGGGAAGCTGTCATTAGATCGGAGCCTCCGCTACGATCTCGCAGTTGGCAGATTCTTTTATTCGGATAATCCATAGGGTAAGTTGCTTGCTACGTGCTTTGGGTAGATTCCTGAAGGCGCTGTGTTTGTTTGCGAATCGTTTTTGGTAAAACAAAAAGATAGGAGCAAACAAACAAGGCGCTAGACCTGAATTAAAATTTGAAAAGGTGATATTTCGGAAAAAAAGAACTGCTCATTTACTCTATCCATCCTGTATTTATTAGAAGAGGCAGTCCAGATTTTTTTCAAAAGGACTATTCGTAACTCAGCTAATGTCTCTTTTACCAGAATGTCCACAGACCGATCTAAAGAAATGTTCCAGTGCCTTATTTTTTGCTTCCAAAAAAAGATCCTTTAACCAAATTGATGGAAGCGAAAAATACAGCACCTCCAGGAAACGGAGTATAACACGCAGCAGCATCACAAATCTAAAGTGATCGGTCTTAAAGAATGTCACCCCCGGCGATCCGTTAGCGGAGACATCGATCTAAAAGACTGTTCCGCATCGGATCGCCTTGAATTTTTGGCTACCTTTTTTTTCAAGAAAAAAGGTAGAAAAGAACTCTTACACCAAATGTAAAATCCAATCAAAACCGGATGTAATCCGGACTAAAGCCTATGTTCCGGCAAGCGATATATTAATAGCTATTCCCATTCATAGCTTCTTCAATATTTAGTAAGCACTTGCCTTCTGCAAAGAACGATTGTCTGTGGTGTACTTTCTCTTACTTTTGCCGGATAACTTAATCAAATGTTGAAAGACATTCAGTCTACAGGAAAAAAAGATACAAGAAGTGGTTTTGGCGATGGCATTGTTGAAGTGGCACGCAAAAATAAAAACGTTGTTGCCCTTACTGCTGACCTGGGTGGATCACTGAAACTTCAGCAATTCATCAAGGAATTTCCAGACCGTTTTATCCAGGTAGGCATAGCAGAAGCAAACATGATGGGTATTGCTGCAGGACTTACTATTGGTGGAAAAATTCCATTTACAACAACCTTTGCGAATTTTTCAACAGGCCGTGTTTATGACCAGATACGCCAAAGCATTGCCTATAGTGGAAAGAACGTAAAAATTTGCGCATCGCATGCAGGTGTAACACTGGGAGAAGATGGTGCAACGCACCAGATACTGGAAGATATTGGAATGATGAAAATGCTTCCTGGTATGACAGTGATCGTTCCATGTGATTATAACCAGACAAAAGCTGCAACGATTGCAGTTGCTGAATACAAAGGGCCGGTATACCTCAGGTTTGGCCGTCCAAGCTGGCCCATTTTTACAAATACTGATGAACCATTTGTAATTGGGAAAGCGCAGCAGTTTTCTGAAGGAAATGATATCAGCATTTTTGCATGCGGTCATTTGGTTTGGAATGCCATCCAGGCTGGTGTTGTATTAGAGGAAAAAGGTATAAGCGTGGAAGTCATCAACCTGCACACAGTAAAACCTTTGGATGAAGAAGCTGTTCTTCGTTCCATTAAAAAAACAGGTTGTGCCGTAACAGCAGAAGAACATAATATTTTCGGGGGTATGGGTGATGCAGTGGCACAGGTGGCAGCTAAACATTTTCCTGTTCCTATTGAATACATAGGCACCCGTGACACTTTTGGTGAAAGCGGTACGCCGGCGGAACTGATGAAAAAATATGGACTTGATGTCCCGGATATTATTGCTGCGGCAGAGAAAGTGATGAAAAGGAAAGCGAAGGAACGGTCAACGTCTGTCGTCAATCGTGAATCGTGAACGTCAAACGTCAAACGTGAAACGTGAATGCAATCATTTTTCCCATCAAACCACTTATTGAATATTGATTTATAAATTACATCGGAATTTTCTTGATTTCTAAAGTTTCACGTCTCACCTTTCACGTTTCACGATTAAATATGGCATTAACCGACAGATCAGATGCAGAATTGCTGGTTCAGTTCAGGGAACCAGCTACAAGGGAAGCCGCTTTTACCTCCATCATTAAAAAATACCAGGAAAAACTTTATTGGCATATCAGGCGCATGGTTATTAGTCATGACGATGCTAATGACGTATTGCAGAATGTTTTTATCCGCGTCTGGAACGGACTGGCAAATTTCAGAGAGGATGCACAGCTTTATACATGGCTCTACCGGATTGCTACTAATGAAAGCCTCACCCATATAGAATCACAGAAAAAAAGAGCATCTGTAAGCCTGAGCGATGTTGAGAGCGGATTGAGCAATAAAATCCAGGCTGATAAGCATTTTGATCCTAAAAAACTGGAATGGAAGCTTCAGCTGGCTATTCAGCAATTACCTGAAAAACAAAGGATTGTTTTTAATCTTCGGTATTATGATGAAATGCCATATGAGGAAATGAGCCGGGTATTGGAAACAAGTGAAGGCGCATTAAAGGCCAGTTACCATCATGCAGTTAAAAAAATAGAAGACTACATCAAAAATCATTAAACTTTGACCCCCTTTCCGAGTCCTATTGCCTGAAAATGAATACCCGTATTACCATACAGGATGAATTAAAAGAACTGAGAAGCCACCTTCCTCCAAATGTCAGTTTTCCTGGTTTAGACGTTCCATTAGGTTATTTTGATGGTCTTTCACAGGCTATTCTGGCCAGAATAAAAAATTCTGATACGGTTTCTGTCGACCAGGAATTAACAGAACTCTCTCCTCTTCTTGCCTCGATACCCAAAACTTCAGTTTTCAGTATTCCTGAAGGATATTTTATGAGGAATCTTGAAAATATTGATGTTGTGGTTGCCGAAGAGAGCTCTGCTATTATAAATTCAGCCGGAAAGGATATGCCATATGTGGTTCCTTCAGGTTATTTTGAATCATTTTCTACCTCTGTTCTGAAAAAAGTAAGGCCACAGGCAA
>JBJMLW010000515.1:0-5792 GCA_045805105.1 Flavisolibacter sp.
CCCTGTTCAATCCAGGCAGGATGACCATCTATCGTAGCACTATCAACAACTGAGGCAACTTCCGTTTGCGTAGCAGTATGATTGCTGCAACCAGTTACAATAAAAAAAAAGCCGATGCCGATGAGTTCTATTAATTTCCGCATGACGCTCATTTGAATAAAAGTAATGAGAAAGCGGCAAGGGACAAGCTGTAAAACGAAAGCTGCGAGCTGTGAGCGACGAGCTATAAGCTGCGAGCCATGATTCAAAACTGTGTAACGTAAACGACTGTCTGTGGACTGTTGACTTTGGACTTCTAAAATCCTTTCAATCCATAAAATCCGCTTACTTTTATCCATCCCACCAATCCTCCTCTTTCAAAACGTCATCCCTCCCTGTATCGAGTCACCAATAAACTTCAAATAATGAAACAGGCATTTTTAATTTTGGTTGTTGCAGGATCATTCTGCTCGTGCAACAGCTCGGACCAGGCTTCAGCAAATGATACAGATGAAACAAAAGTGGCAGCAGCTACAGACACTACGGCTATGAATTATGCTTACACTATTGAAAAACCCGACCAATGGGTTACCGGCTCAAGAGAAAATACACGAATGGTACTTGCATCTTTGAAGAATTGGGAAAACGGTGATATGAAAGCAGCAATTAATGATTTTGCCGATACGGTAAAGCTCGAGTTTGATGGATATGAAGCAAAGCTTCCACGCGATTCGGTTATGGTGATGTTTCAAAATGAAAGGAAAATGGTTAAAAGCGTGCAGGTGATCATGGATGATTTTGAATCAGTAAAATCAAAAGACGGAACAAAAGAATATGTTTCCCTTTGGTACAAACAGAAAAAGCAGGACCTGAAAGACAAATGGGATTCTCTTGAAGTGATGGACGACCTGCTTATTAAAAATGGCGAAATCCGATCCATCGACGAAAAAACAAGGCACTACCCGGCCAAGAAAATGTAATTCATTATTAGAAAATTAGCTGAGGCCGCTATTTTAATTCTTTATTCCGGTTGAATAATGGGCTGGTAATTATTTTGCATATGATGTTCTATGAAAAAATATCTAATCGCTGCACTGCTCCTTTATGGATTGAGTGCAACAGGCCAGGACCAGACAGTAAAAGAAATGCAGGCTGCTTCAGGAACAACCATTAAAAAAGAAGAAGATACTATTCCGCGGCTGTGGAAAACGGGGGGTATTTTTAATCTCAACCTTTCCCAGGGATCGCTGAGCAACTGGGCTGCAGGTGGTGATAATTTTTCCCTTTCACTGAACAGCATCCTCAGTGCTTATGCTTTTTATAAAAAAAATAAATCCAGCTGGGATAATACCCTTGATGTAAATTTTGGCTACATCCGTACCACAACACTTGGTACGCGGAAAAATGACGACCGATTTGATGTATTAAGTAAGTATGGCCATGCTATTGCACCCAAGTGGAACCTCGCTGCCCTTTTCAACTTCAGAACGCAGATGGCTAACGGTTATACGTACCCTGATAATGTGAAAACATTTTCTTCGGCCTTTCTTTCGCCGGCTTATGTTTTGCTGAGTCCTGGACTTGATTTTAAACCCAATGATAATTTTTCACTTTTCCTGTCTCCTGTTACAGCAAGGTGGGTAATTGTAAAAGATGACTCGCTTTCTGCCAAAGGACTTTATGGCGTTACTCCCGGAAGCCATACCCGTTCAGAATTCGGAGCTTTCATTTCAGCAAATTATATGAAACAATTCAACAAAGTTGTTGCTTACAAGGGCAGGCTGGATCTTTTTTCAAACTACAAACACAATCCTGAAAAGATTGATGTGTTCATGACAAATCTTCTTGCGATCAAAGTTTCTAAGGTGCTTTCATTTACATGGAATGTAGATATTATTTACGATGATGATGTGCGGCTTTTTGGCGATGACGGAAAATCTCCTGCATGGCAGGTAAAGTCGCTGATTGGTTTAGGACTGATGGTAAAGTTTTAATTCGCCCTTGAACCACGGAGACAGGGAAACAAGTTCCCACTGTGGATCTTCCTGTCTCCGTGTCAGCGTGGTTAAGTGTATTTTCAACTGCATGTTTATTTCTCCTGAACAGATTTTTCTTCTTTGCATGGCAGCATTTGCCGCCGGGTTTGTAGATGCTATTGTTGGTGGCGGCGGCCTTATTCAGACACCTGCAACGCTGGTACTCCTGGGCAATTTTCCTGTAGTGAATGCCATCAGCACTACAAAAATCCCTTCCTTCAGTGGAACCCTTCTTGCCGCAATTCAGTATATGAAGAAGGTACAGGTTAACTGGCGTATTACTGTTGTGATGTGCGTTCTTGCTTTTTTTGCTTCTTTTGCAGGCTCTGAATTATTAACAATAGTTAGCAACGGCTTCATGAAACCAGTGTTGTTCATCGTACTTCTTGCGGTTGCCGTTTATACTTTGATGAAAAAAGATTTTGGTCAGCAAGAGGCTACTGAAATTCCGGAAGAAAAGGAAATGATTTATGCTGTGATGATCAGTACCATTATCGGATTTTACGATGGTTTCATTGGTCCTGGCACCGGTAGCTTTCTTATTCTTGCCATGATTTATTTTCTTGGTTTTGATTTTTTGCGTGCGTCAACACATGCCAAGCTGGTAAATCTTGCAACCAACATCGGATCAATCATGCTTTTTTCTTTCAAAGGCAAAATCATCTGGATGGCAGCAATTCCAATGGCTGCATGCAATGCTGCTGGTGGCTTACTTGGAGCACGGCTCGCCATTTCAAAAGGAAACAGGTTGATCAGGGTTTTTTTTATGCTTATTGTATGGGCAACACTATTAAGACTTGGGTGGGATATTCTTAAAAAATAAGTTCAGGGTTGTTACAGCCCTGAACTTCTCTCATGTGCAGCGGATCAATTGATCCCGGTCTTTCTGTAAGACCTATTCATAATAGAAAAATCGTTTTGGTCGATATCTGTATTTTTATTTGTGGTTAGAATTAATACTGTTGCATTAAGTTCCTTTACTTCATGACAGTGATATCCTTTGCCTTGAAATTGTTCTGTAAGAAAATCGGTCCATCTTACATGGGTTTCGCTGGGATGGTTAAACATCGGGGGTGATTTAATATGTAAAATAAGATTCCCGGCTCAAAGTTGCCGGATAAAAATCAATTATTGATCCTAAACAAGGGTGGCACGGAATTTCGTGACTGGTTACAGGTTGCTGGTTATTCGTTTCTGGTTGTTTTTTATCATCAGCACTTTAAAACAGATTTCCTTAACCAGTAATAGTAACCCGTAACGAGAAACTATATTATGCTTTGGCAAGGAAGAAGAGAAAGTACAAATGTTGAAGACCGTCGCGGTGTTGGCGGAGGTGGGATCGCCGTTGGTGGTGGTATCCTCGGCGTTATCGCTCTCGTAATAAATTATTTACTGGGTGGAAGCGGCGATACTCAAATACCGTTACCGAACCAGAACCAACCATTATCAGCAGAAGAGAAAGCCGCGCAGGATCAGGATGTTCATTTTGTAAAAGTTGTGCTTGCTGACACCGAAGACATTTGGGGAAAGCTGATGTCGCAGGCTGGAAAATCTTATCCAAAACCTACACTTATTATATTTAGTGGTTACACACAGTCAGGATGCGGCAACGCGAGTTCTGCCAGTGGTCCATTCTATTGTCCTGAGGACCAGGAAGTATATATTGATCTTTCATTTTACGATGAACTGAAAAACAGGTTTGGTGCACCAGGTGATTTTGCGATGGCATATGTGATTGCACATGAAGTAGGTCATCATATTCAGAAACTGCTGGGCATCTCCGACAAAATCGATCGTTTACGCGGACAACTCAGTCAGGAAGAATTCAATAAATATTCTGTTCGACTGGAATTGCAGGCAGATTTTTTTGCCGGTGTTTGGGCACACTATGAAAAGGATAAAAATTACCTGCAGTCGGGGGATGTTGAAGAAGCACTCAACGCTGCCAATGCCATCGGCGACGACCGCCTTCAAAAAGAAGCACAGGGCTATGTTGTTCCGGAATCATTTACCCACGGCACTTCTGCACAACGCATGTACTGGTTCAAAAGAGGATTTGAAACAGGAGATATTAACCAGGGCGATACTTTTAGTGCTACAGACCTTTAACGTGAATCGTCAAACGTACAATCCGTCACCTCTGCTATCCTGCCGATAGATAGAATTTATTGAAACTTATATTCACGATTGACGATTCACGATTCACGACTATTTTTGTCCGATGGATGCACTGTTACAACAGATAGCAGAATACAGGAAAGAAATTGAAGGGCTGCAGATTTCAAATGCACAGCAACTTGAAGAATACCGGATCCGGTTTTTAGGTAGCAAAGGCATAACAAAAAGCCTCTTTGGAGAAATGAAACAGGTTCCGAATGAAAAGAAGAAAGAATTCGGACAGGTGCTGAATGATTTTAAACAATTTGCCGAAGCCAAATTTGAAAATGCAAAAAGTTCTGTTGGTAGTGGAACAAGTGTAGTCGACGACAATACAGACCTTACTCTTCCCGGAGATCCGATAACAACAGGTTCAAGGCATCCGATTACGCTGGTGCGTAACCGCATTGTAGGAATTTTCCAGCGTCTTGGTTTTTCTGTAGCTGACGGACCTGAAATTGAAGACGACTGGCATAATTTCACCGCACTGAATCTTCCTGAAAATCATCCTGCGCGTGATATGCAGGATACTTTTTACATCAGCCAGGGCGAAGGAACGGATTATCTTTTAAGAACACATACAAGCAATGTCCAGATCCGCGAAATGGAAAAAGGCAAATTACCCATCAGGATCATCTGCCCGGGTCGTGTGTATAGAAATGAAACCATCAGTGCACGGTCGCACTGTTTCTTTCACCAGGTAGAAGGTTTGTACATTGATGAAGAAGTAAGCTTTGCCGACCTGAAGCAAACGCTTTATTTTTTCGTTCAGGAAATGTTCGGAGGGTCAGGTGAATTGAAAGTACGTTTCCGTCCTTCTTATTTTCCCTTTACCGAACCGAGTGCAGAAATGGATATCAGTTGTTTTATCTGTGGTGGAAAGGGTTGCCGCATTTGCAAACATACAGGCTGGGTAGAAATTCTTGGATGCGGAATGGTTCATCCAAAGGTTCTGGAAAACTGCGGTATAGACAGTAACCGGTATACAGGATATGCTTTCGGTATGGGCATTGAACGACCCGCACTTCTTCTGTACGATGTCAATGACATACGTTTGTTCAGCGAAAATGATAAGAGATTTTTACAACAATTTGTAGGTGCGGTATAATTTATCCCAGTTCTGATTCGGATGCAGCTGTTGTAAATTCCGATTGTTCACCAGGATTGGAAATAGGTACCTGGGGTGCCTTCTTCGGAGGCTTTACTTCGCCTGAATTTTTATTTCTGAGAGCAAGAAAAATGCCCCCTGCTGTTACAACTGCAGCACCAATAGCAATCAACAGCCAGTTCTTCTTTGTCATAAACCTTTTTCTTTTTAAAGATAGAAATTATTGTACCATACTTTAGCAGTAAATAGCAACATGGAAACAATTTGTGTTTGCGGCGCAGGTACAATGGGAAGTGGCATCGCCCAGGTTTCAGCCGCAAGCGGCTATAACACCATTCTTTATGATGTTGATCCGGCAATGCTGGAAAAGGCGTCCTTAAAGCTTGAGCAGGATCTGAATTCCCTGGTAAATAAGCAGAAGATCACAGATGAAAAAAAATCTGCAATTAAGAAAAACATACTATTCACTTCAGATTTAATGCTGCTGAAAGCGGATGTAGTTATTGAAGCTA
>JBJMLW010000516.1:0-9107 GCA_045805105.1 Flavisolibacter sp.
TCCTCCGGAAATCTTCAGGATTATACAGGAATCCAGCGGATCTGATGACAGGGAAATGTACCAGGTCTTTAATATGGGTTGCAGGCTTGAATTGTATACCGATGAAAATAAATCAAATCAGCTGATTCGTATATGTAATGAATTTGGAATCGATGCCCAGGTTATAGGAAGGGTAGAAGCAGCAAATAAAAATGAATTGAACGTTGTTCTTCCCAGTCAATATCTCGTCTATAACTGATCTGCATAAGAATGGATATTCATTAGTGAATACCCATTCCTTAATTATTCTTTGACTCTTTTCATTTGTGCGATTCTATAGCAAATCTTGCAATGGTTGACAATATCTTTTGAGCAATTATGTCCTGGTTTTTTTCATCCGTAATAAAATTTCTGTCAGCCGTGTCTGTTATATAACCACATTCTATTAAAACACTGGTGCATACGTTTTTATTCAAAACCCAAATACCAGTTGTAGGCTTGAGAAGTTTGGGATAGGTATAATAAACATCATTAAATTCCTGCAGTAAAATAGATCCTAAAATTTCACTTTCCTTCTGATAAGCAGGCTGGTCTTTCGGAACAAAGATTTCAAAGCCGTTGTGTCGCTGCTGAGCAATATTCGGATCATTGGCTGCAACATGCAAAGAAATAAACACATCAGCTTTGTTGTTTCTGGCAAATTCAACTCTTTCTTTTAAGGCCACTATTTCATCCGAATTCCTTGTCAATAAAATTTTGATATTCTCATCATGATTCAGACTCTTCACTTTATTAGCCAATTCCAATACAATCTCATCTTCATAAACATCTTCATGACGTGCCCCGCTGAATCCACTTTGCATTTTACCATGCCCCGCATCAATCACAACAGTGATTTGTTTTTTTAAATGTAAAGTTGATTTCCCGGGCTTTGTTGAAACTGTGAAAGCTAAAACAGTACAGGCAACAATGGCAATACTGAGCAAACGTGTGAAATAATTGATCCGTGGATAATTGATTCTTGTAAGCATTTGGATTCTCCTTTTTATTGATGATTGAAAAAAGTGGCTGGTGATCGTATTAAATTTATGCGGATAGACCAATTGAAGAATCATTGCTGCAAATTGATCTATTCCATGTTTCGCGACAGACTTTTTATCCGCGATAAATTCATGAATTATTTTTAGTTCTTTATGTATTAACCAGAAAAATGGATTGATCCAGAAAACCACAAGTACCAATTGAATAAATAGTCTGTCCAGGGTATGCTTTTCCCTTACGTGAATTACTTCATGTAAGAATACGCGTTGGCCATTAATCGAATTGAATTCAATATGATTATTCCAGAAAATATAATGAAGGAATGTAAAAGGTGTTCCCGGAGCCTGTGAATGTACTACTCTGATTTTGCCAATATTTTGAATAGGGTTTCTGAGAATTATCGTTACAACTTTTGAGATGGACATCAAAAAGAGGAAAAAAAGAACACAGGATATGAAAACATAAGACAACAAAATAACAACATTACCAGAGGCATGTGTTCCCGACACTGCAGCAAGATCATCAAAATATTCATTGGCGGATTGAACAGCCTGCAATACATGAATTGCTTTTGCTTCACTTTCAACACGTGATGTTGTTATAGAAAAATGACAAAATGGAATAAGTATTGAAATAATAACAGATGATAAGAGAAAAAAACGATTCCACTGGTTAAAGACTTTATTTCGTAAGAATAGAAGATAAAAAAGGTAAAATATTCCTGAGCAGGCAGCCATCTTCACCAGGTAGAAAAAGAAATCAATCATTTTTTTCCTTTTTTAAATTGTTGTAATAAAATTTCAAGGTCCTCCAGGCTGATATTGTTTTCCCTTACCATAAAAGAAACCGCTTCGCTAAATGAACCTCCAAAGTACCCCTTCACAAGATTTTTCATTGTAGCTTTTGAATACGCTTCTTTATTTATAATTGGAAAATACTGGTGTTGTCTGCCAAATACTTTTACACCTACAAATTCCTTTTCAATCAGAATCTTTAATACAGTTGCTATAGTATTCTGATGTGGTTTTGGTGAAGGAAGCGCATCCATAATATCGCGGATAAATCCTTCCCGGAGTTTCCACAACACCTGCATTACCTGTTCCTCCGCTTTGGTTAAAACTTTCATTTTATCAGTAAAGGTCCAATCTATAACTATATTTTTAGTTTTACAACTATTTTTTTAGTTATTTAAATAAACACGCATTCCTTGTCGTTTCTTGTTTTATTTTGCAGCAAAGAATTATAATGGCTGAGACTATTCTTGAAATCAGGAACGCTAATATTTACCAGGGGGACAGTGCGGTTTTGCAGGATGTAAACCTTAAAGTTTACAAGGGTGAGTTTGTTTACCTCGTTGGTAAAACAGGCACAGGCAAGTCCAGTCTGCTTAAAACTCTTTATGGGGAACTTCCTTTAAAGGAAGGCCAGGCAACTGTTGTAGGTTACGACCTAAGGCAACTAACCTGGAAGACAGTGCCCTATCTTAGGAGAAATCTTGGTGTAGTATTCCAGGATTTCCAACTGTTAACAGACAGAAATGTAAATGAAAACCTCAAGTTTGTATTAAGGGCGATTGGATGGAAAGACGACAAACTGATCAATGAAAAAATTAATGATGTGCTTGATAAGGTTGGATTAAGGGCTAAGGGATTTAAAATGCCATATGAAATGAGCGGGGGAGAGCAACAGCGTGTTGACATCGCCCGTGCTCTTCTCAATTCACCCAAGCTGATCCTTGCAGATGAACCTACAGGCAATCTCGATCCGGAAACCTCTGATGAAATCATGCAATTACTGATTCATATTGCACGGGATTATGGAACTTCAGTTGTAATGGCAACACATGATTATATGGTAATACAGAAATATCCTGCCCGCATGGTACGAACTGAATCAGGAAGGGTTCTCGACAATGCTACAATAGTGCACTGAGATCAGCAGCATTTTTTCTATTATCGAATATTTTTAAAAGAGGTGCTCTTTCATTCACCATTTCACCAGTAAATTCTTTTGCAAATAATTCCCCGATCATCGAAATGAAATCAGCAGCTTCATCTGCCACATAAACTCCATCTTTAATTCCGGTGCCTTTTATTCCATTGCTATTGGTTATACAGAACCTTCCGGTAAAAAGTGAATGGAGCAATTTCAATTTCACTCCTGTCTGGTTCATTGAAGGAAGAATATTAATGTGAGCTGAAGCTACCAGGTGGTTGATCTGTTCCACAGAAGGATTGTTAATCACCTGTACATTTTTATATTTTTTTTCCCATTGTATTACTGCTTCCGGTATTCCGCTTCCTGCTATAATGAATGAAACCGGAACTTTGCAGAATACTTCTTCAACCAGCCACGTTGCCGCCGCCACATTTTCTGCAACATGCATATTTCCATGATAAAGACAAAATTCTCCTTTACCGGTTAACGAACTTAATTTCTGCCATGGAATAAATGCTGGTATAAAATGAACATCATGAAAACCGTAAATTTTGACAAAAGTCTCTTTATCGCTTTCCGATATAGCTGCAATTTTCACATCTCTGGCAAGCCTTGTCATATATCTTTCAATGAGCATGCTCTCTATTGCGTGGTAAGTACTTTTAAAAAGGTTACGTTCCGTTGCAGCAAGCTGTCTGTAGTACGATGCTTCATCATTGTGCATCCTGATCACAACCCGTCTTCCGGCTTGTAATCCATTCATCATCCCTGTAGAATGCAAACCTTCCAGGAGGATGGGATAATTATCCTGGATAAGGCGTTCCTGAAGCGATTGATTTTTTCTTGAGCGAATAATATAAGGTAAACCTCCGGATCGAAAGTTGAAGAAGCTTTTCCGCTCATAAGAATGAATTTCACTGCAAAAAGATTCAAGCCCGGAAACATCCCTGTTTTTATGGTAATCAAAATAATGAAGGATGATTTTTTTTCCTGCATTCGCCAGGGAAGAAATTTTATAATACATATCAATAGCGCCACCATAATTTGGTGGCGAAGGAGCATCGAGGCACACAATATGTATTACATCATTCAGCAGACAATAAATTTTTATAAAATTGAATAAGTATCCGTTCCTCAGACTGCCAATTGAAAACCTTTCGTGCTTCAAGACAATTCACGTGAAGCCTTTCAAGTAATTCCTGGTTATTCATAACTGCTGATATTGTAGTTGCAATCCCTTCAGTTGAAAGATCATTAATGAGAATGGCAACTTCAAATTCTTCATTCAAACTGTGGTACTCCGGATAATCCATGGCAACCTGTGGCAGTCCTGCATGAATATAATCAGTGAATTTATTAGCAAGTGAATAATATTGGTTGATACCATCCTTTTCTGCAAGACCAACACCCAAAGAAGCTCTTTGTGCTAACAGGAAAAGTTCATCAGGCATAACCATTCCTTTTAATTCCACCTGTTGCTGCATGTCATTTTTTTGAATCAAGGTCACCAACTGATTCATGAAATTCCCGTCACCGCATATAACCAGTTTCTCCATTGTTTTTTTAATCGCAGGGATCAGGTATTCAAAGCCTCTACCTTCATTAACAGCACCATGATATAAAATAAAACGTTCCTTTTTTACCGATGGGTCCAATATCCTCATCAATGGAAAATTTCTGATTACTTTATAGTTCCTGTTATATGTTTCGCGGAACGCATTTGCCAGGCCCTGGCTTACCGTATACCCAGATTCATAACGCGGCACGGATACTTTTTCAATCCAGGTCCACATTTTTTTAATGTTTTTACGCGTTCTTACTTCTTTCATTTCGGTAAAATATTCATGGGCATCATATACCCGTATAATATTTCTGAGTTTTGAAACTATTAGTCCGGGGAGAATAGTATCCAGGTCAATACTACAGATCACATCCATTCGGTGAAAAAGAAGTAAAAAGAAAAGACGGATGTTATATTCGGCATAAAATATAAAACCCTTATTGAAAAAATTCCTGATCCTTATCTGGCGGAATGGTTTTTTTTCAAGTGGAAGGGATGAATTGAGTTTTCTTCCCACAAGGCAGATCTCGTAACCGGCACCGGAAAGCGAATTACAAATCCTGTGCATCCTTTGGTCGAATGTAAGATTGTTGGTTACAGTAAAATAAATTCGCTTCAAAAGATCAGGAATGATTTGATGATACAGCCTTGTAAATTTTTTCTATCGCTTCAACAGTTTTGATGTTCTGGTATAATCCCGTCTGCGATTGAGCCTTTTCCCTGATCGCATGAATCATATCATCGTAGATCCTTGAATAGGCCTCTTCATTACCGATAATAATTGATTCCAGCTGATTGCTATTAATGGTCATTGGCTTTTTAATTTTCGAAACAACCAGCGAATCCTTGGTTTTTCCGGCACCATTCAGCTTCCAATGAATTTCACCAAGTATACCATTTTTCATATCCAGCACTGCTTCACCAGTATCTTCAGTTTCCAGTTTTCCTGAATAATGTCTGTTGGCGCAATATCCCTTCACATCTTCAATTTCTCCAAACAGGTAAAGCAACATCTGAATATACCGGCTGAAATGGGTGTACAATGCACCACCTCCGGGAAAAGCTTTATTTCGCCAGTCATTATCAGGTTGCACTTCTGCCATACAGTGGAGATCAAAATTGAAAACCTGGCCCGATGTATTTTTTTCAATTTCAAGTTTCAGTGCTTTTGCATTTGGATTCAGAAGCACGGTATTAACTACCACTAATCTTTTCCTGCAGAATTTTTCTGTTTCAATCATTTGCCACGCAGCTGCAGTTGTAAGACATAAAGGACCCTCACAAATAACATGAAAGCCCGATTGAAGGGATCTGATGCAATGTTCTGCATGACACCCGTTTGGTGTACAAACACAAATAATATCTAATTCTTCCTCGTGGTCAAGTAGGTCCGATGCATCATAATAAGCCTTAGCGCCATATCTATTTGCAAGGTCATCAGCTTTCTGTGGTAAAATGTCACAAACAGCTACAAGTTTACCAATGCGGCTAATCTGGCTGATATGGGCTGCGGAAGTTTTCCCGCACCCAATGATGGCAAACCTGAACATGCACCAAAAATAATCAGTTCAAAATAAAAAGCCCCGGTAAACCGGGGCTTGGTGAAGTAATTTATCTTTTAGAAATTCACATTTTCCATGTTCACATTATTCTCTGCTTTTGTGTCTTTTCTTTTGAAGAGGCTCGCATCAAACTTACCAAACCTGAAACTGAAGTTCAGACGCATCACCTGCGGATCACGCCTGCGATATGAATCCTGAATGAAGTATTCAGATTCTGAATGGGCGTCGTATTTTCTTGTTCTGAAAATATCATTCACATTAAACGAAATCGCTGCACGTTTTTCCTTAAGGAATTCAAAACGTAAACCGGCATCAACACCATAGTTAGGTCTGATGTATCCCTGGGCTGCTGAAGGGCTGCCTCCAAACATTCCTCCCATACCTCCTCCGCCGCGTCCGCTGCCTCCCTGGCTACCACCAGGAGCTGTAATCACTTTGGATTGATAGTCGCCGGAAACCTGTAATGTGAAGTTTTTAGGAAGCCTGATGGTGTTATTGATTTTTACAAAATAACTTGGGAATTGATCCGGGTCAGGCTGATCTTTTAAATCGATTTTTGATGTAAAGAAATTCACATTCGACATCAGGTCCCACCACTTTGTAATTTTGTTTTTGCTGGTTAGTTCAAGTCCTGTAACATAACTTCTGTTAGCGTTAATATAAGATGAAACAAGAAGTGTATCATCAAATGCCGGAACATACTCGCGGTCCTGGTAGCGTGTAATCAGGTTGTTTGTATTCTTGAAATAAACAGAAGCAATAAAATTATCCCTGTTCTTAAACACTTTTGAATAGGAAAGTTCAAGTGAATTGGTGAACTCAGGCTGAAGGTCAGGGTTTCCTCTGGTGATGTTCAGAGAATCAGAAACATCGGTAAAAGGAAACAGTTGCCAGAAATTAGGACGGTTGATCCTGCGACTGTAATTCAGTTGAAGGTCTTCATTATCCGTAAGTTTCTGACTCAGGAAAACACTAGGGAAGAAGCTGATTGGAAAATTGGTTATGTATGATTCATTTTTGCCAAGAAGCTCCCCTTCATTACGGCTGCTTTCAGCCCTTAATCCGAGCTGGTAACCGAAATTTTTAACCCGGTTAGAATATGTTCCATAACCTGCGTATACCCGCTCTGTACTGTTATAAAAAACATTCTGGTCAGTAATGGGAGTTTTGCTGCCATTGTTATTCAAAATGAAATATTCAGTTGAGCTTTCTACGTTACGTATAGAAGCTCTCGCTCCCAATTCAAACTTAGATTTATCATTAATAGGATTGGAATAATCTGTCTGGATGATAAGGTTATCATTTTTACCACTTCCTATCTGTTGCTGATTGTAGTTACGGATGAAGGAATGGCCGGGCATCGAATAATAATTTGAATAGATGGAATTATCATTCGAGTTCTTGCTTTTGTTGTAAGTAACATCTGCTGTCCACTCATTTCCTGCTTTTGGAAAATTATGCTTGAAACTCAATTGAGAACCCCTGTTACGGAAAAAATTATCTGAGTTCGAAAGCCTTTCCTGCAAAGAATCATAAGTATCATTTCCTCCAATGTCTGTATAGATGGAGCTCCTGCTGTAAGGATCCATATTGCCCCTTGCAAAGGTCTGGCTCAGGGTAATGGTGTTCCTGTTATCAATAAAATAGTCAATGCCGGCACGACCAAAACCAAAAGCACCAGTCATAGTAGATCCGTCTTCCTGTCTCGTAAAGTCATTACTGAATTGTAGATTTTGTCTTTCAGTTACACCTTTGCTGATGGATTTACGCTGATTGTACATTCCACTCAGGAAAAAGTTGATTTTATTCTGTCTGATATTGATATCCCCTCCACCACCGAATTTTCCTCTTGAATCAATGTTGGCCCGCAGGTTTCCACTGTAACCAACACGCTTGTTCTTTTTCAGAACAATATTTAAAATACCAGCTGTTCCTCCTGAGGCATCAAACTTTGCAGAAGGATTTGTAATGATTTCTACGCTTTCAATTGCATCGGCGGGGATCTGTTCAAGTGTAAGGTTGGTTGGCCTTCCGTCAACAAAAATCTGGGGAGCAGCATTTCTCAAAGTAACATTACCATCGAGGTCAACATTGAGTGATGGAACATTCTTCATTACATCCACGGCTGATCCACCAGCGGAAACAAGATTTTTATCAACATTGAATATTTTTCTGTCGATTCCGAGCTGCAGCAATGGTTTGGAAGCAGTAACTGTTACAGCGCCCAAAACCTGGTTGTCTATTTCAATTTTAATATTACCAAGATCCTTATCAAGGGCACCGAGCATAGCTGACGGATCTGTATTACCAGCATTCCTGTTAGGCATTTGGAAAGCCACACTGCTTTCATATGGTTTATACCCAATTCCGGTAACGCGAAGTTTATAGCGTCCAAATAAAGGAACATTTTCAATGCTGAAATCACCGGAGTTGGAAGTAAGCATACCACCTACAATAACTTCTTTTTGCTTTTTGGTTGCTGTATCCATTTTTGTTGTAACCAGCGTTACTGATGCTGCTTCAATTCCTTTGTTCGCTACATCCACTACTTTTCCATAAAACCTTCCACTCATCTGCGAACCCTGTTGTCCGTTTCTTCCTGGCATCTGCGCAAAAATTGCAAAGCCCGTTAGAAATAATATTACCGTTGCTACAATTTTCTTCATGTGCTTTTAATTGAAGGCGCAAAAGTAATCAACATACGACGGAAGAAATTGATTCTTAACCTTATTTAACAATAAAACCCTTCGGAAGGCCGAAGGGTTTGGGTGACTGACCGGGTTCGAACCGGCGACCCCTAGAACCACAATCTAGTGCTCTAACCAGCTGAGCTACAATCACCAGACAGCCGCAAAAATAATGAAATCAGTATAAGGTTTCATTTTCACATAATAATTTCATCGTGAATGTGGTGATTAATAATATCACATTAAAATATAATTGGCACTTTTCTGTATAATCTTTTAACGTTGATAAACCTTTGTTAGCCATTATTTTCCTTCTGTCAAAAACGTTTGTTAAAAGGA